>JAYTHR010000539.1:0-2501 GCA_043732425.1 Bdellovibrionales bacterium | reverse complement strand
GTTCAGCAGGGGTTTGGATTCTGGTTTTATTAATGCCAAATTTGGGAAGCAGCCAAGCTTCAAGGACTTGGATGACAATATTCCACTCGATCGCTTTCTGCGGCGATAAAATATCAAAGGAGGTGAATTTTTTTTCAAAAATGCGGTCCACATCCGGCGTTGCAAATCCTCCGCCCAAGTCATAGTAAGCATCGGCATTTTTTGCGATATCAGAAAATCCGGTGAGGTCATTATAGTGTGGATAAGAGATCCAATCATATAAGCCACTGATCGTGTGGGTCATTCCACTGAATTGCTTTAGGTGCGAAGGCAGTGAGTTTACCCAATTTAAGATCGACTTATCCTTCATTAATTTCTTAACGATCAGTCGTTCTCTTTTGGGAAGCACCGACGGAGAATAGTAATTGTCTAACTGTAAATTTAAGATCGAATGGGCTGCTTGAATCAAAAAAACATCAAGGTAACCAATACCATTATTTATGGCATTAATCTCTGTCAAAACTGTCCGAGCCTGGCCGAAATTTTCTTCGTACAACTGTAGGGCGTAGGCGGCTAGCTTGGATAGTTTGGCCCTTGCTTCGAAGCGACGCATTCTGGTTCGCAGAAGTTCACTTTTTGAATTAGCACTTTTTTCCCACTCCGGGAAGGATACATTTTTTTCGGCCTTTTTCTCGATGGCTTCGGTTGTCACAAGCCGAGAAATCAAGTAAGACGTCTCGTTGACGTTACTCAAGTCAAAAGCCATATTCTGAAGTTCAGCAATGACTTTATGACCGTCTTCTAAGTTGGGCTCGAAAAGTTTAGCTATAAGTTCAGCATCGGACTTAACGTTAGCGCCGCTTTGAGCTTCGGTCTTAGCGTCAGCGTCGCTTTGAACTTCAGGATTCATGTGAACGCAGGCAAAAAGGGTAAGGGTAGCCAGCACGGTAGCAAAAGAAGTTTTAAAATTTATTTTTAATCGGCACCATTTTAATTTCGAACTCATACACAACATATATATTTTCCTTTTTTGGGCGCGGAAGGTTGATTCAAAACTTTGCAGCTACATCCACTACTGAATTTCTCGATTGGTTATAATGGTCAACGATACCTGACTCAAAATTAAATGGAAATGAAAATGAAATATTTAACTTAGTGACTGGATGATTCAGCGATTGGCTGGTTGCCGGGAACTGTCCTCAAAATGTATTTTGATTCAATGAGTTACTATAGGCCTTGGGAAAATGAAAATGAAGTGGGCGATTAGGGGGAGCACAACGGAAACAGACCGCCGTAGCCATAGCCGTAAAAATAGGAACTGTAAATACCTAAACTTAACTCATGTGATGGCACCGTAAAAGAAACATAGCCTGTATTCGCATCGACGATTGTAGCTGCGTAAGATCGCACTTGAGTAGCGTTGGCAGCTGGCAGGCCCTTATTACCGATCGTGATAAAACCTTTTTCGACCCGAAGCCCTGTAGAGCCTGGTCCAAATACCTGAGCCAGGATAACGGTTACGGGAACTGCATCTAGCGATTCATTTCTAGAGATGATGTTCAGACAATCTTTATATGAAACCACGTTGTTTGGAGGTGGTGTGAGTGAACCACCAATGCTGATCGGAACCGGGTCAGCAGTAGGTTCAAAAGTAGTAGCCTCCCGATCCTGACTTAATCCCGCACTTTGAAGTTGAATTTTTCCGCAGTTCTGGAAGAAAAACATCAGGGCCAAGCTAGCTAATGAAAAAGCAAATAATTCTAACTTTACTTTTAGGCTATTTTTCAAAGGAACACCCCATTCTCCGCTTACCTAACTTATCGGTAACTTCTCACTGTACTTAAGTCGATTGACTAAAGCATCTTCGAAAAAGCACATATTTTTTCGAACCAGCTCAATTTGAAACGGTTATGTAGGGCTGACTCTATTTTCATTTTTTTAAATCCGATAGTAATTAGAGGTCCTTGTTCTATGAAGAAAAAGCAAACAGAAAACTGGCTGATGAATTCGCCCTTTTCACTAAAAAAGGGAATTTCGATCAGTATTTTGATTTATCTTTCTTTGGCAGCAGTGTACGCCACCGGTGGAAAAGATTTCATTTATAATCGTCTAGTCTATCCGTTAGAATTTCAGCTTAGAAACGACAGCGGAAGATTTCAGCCTTTAGATCCAAGAATAAAGATCTATGCGGTTGATCAAAAAACAATGAATAACGTCGAGCTTGAAACAATCCCTATTCAAGATTGGATATCGTTATTTAAGGCTCTTTCCAAAGCCCATCCACGCGCGGTCTTTATTGATAAAGTTTTTTCCTTACCCCTATCCAAAGACAGCCAAGAAATACGAGATCTTAATTCCGCGATTTCCTCCGTATCGGAAATAACTGCGGGCGCTATTTTTTCGCCCGCACCCATCACGGGATTTGTTGAAATAGTTCCTGATAAAATGATCACTGAAACAAATGGGCTTCAAGTGACTCCAGGTTATGTGTATGGACCTCGCTCCGAGTTGATAAATGCGAT
>JAYTHR010000538.1:0-23008 GCA_043732425.1 Bdellovibrionales bacterium | reverse complement strand
GAGGAACTTCGGTCAGCATTTTTTCGATAGCTTCGATGGCTTTTCTATTTTCTTCTGCTGAACCTACAGTCATACGCAATTCTGTTGAAAAACCATAGTTCTGCACGGGTCTTAAAATAATCCCTTTTTTAAGCAAATTTACAAAACAAAGCTGCGCGTCTCGACCTGTATCAAATAGAACAAAATTGGCTTGAGACGGCCAATACTTCAGTTTTAGGCGATCAAGTTCTTTGTAAAAATAATCTAGGCCTTGCCACACTATTTTTTGCGAATCGGCCAAGTACGCCAAATCGTCTAACGCCGCAATCCCGGCAATTTGCGCGAGATCATTGACGTTGAAAGGATTTCGTACACGGTTGTAAAGTTCCAAAACATAGTCAGGGCAAAGCATGGCTCCTAAGCGAAAACCAGCAAGTCCGTAAACTTTAGAAAATGTTTTTATCACAATGACGTTTGAATAATTTTTGTAAAACTTTGCGGCCTCTTTATACTGAGGATCACGAACATATTCGGTATACGCCTCATCAAAAATCAACAGCACGTCGTCGCGATTTCCGAGGCGCACTAAGAATTCATCTAGCTCGGCACCGCCGACGGCAGTCCCTGTGGGGTTATTAGGATTTGGAATAAAAATCAATCGCGTTTTAGCCTGTGGATGACGAAAAAAATCGTCCGCGATAGCTTTCAGATCTAGCGTTAAATCGGCCCTAAGTGGAGTCGTACGTACTTTTACCCGAGCGGCTTGCGCGCAGACTTGGTACGCAACAAAAGCGGATTTCGACGTTAAAATAGAATCACCGGGTTCGCAAAAAATGCGTATTAATAAATCGATAATTTCATTAGATCCATTTCCAATTCCGACTTGATTTTCAGGCACGTTCCAGATTTTTGAAATTTTCTGAATTAATTCATAACAAGCTGGATCTGGATAACGGTGCTGGTGCAGTAAATGAGCTTGCACAGCGGCGATTGCCTTTGGGCTAGGTCCTAATGGATTTTCGTTACTGGCTAATTTATGAACTTCTGTTAATCCGTATTCGCGTTGCGTCTCGGAAACAGGCTTTCCTGGCTTATAGGGAACTAGATTTAATATTTCGGCAGATACTTTCATGATTGACCCTTTTGAAATGTCTTTCTAACATACTTCGTACAACAAAAGAAAGTACGAGTTCTATTTGACTATGAATCATTCCGCAATTGCTCTGTATCTAGGCGAATCTTACGCGACACTCCGGGTGTTTGATTTAAATTCAAAAAAAAACTCAATGCCAGTTTTTGAAAAATCAGTTTATTTGCCGCAGACTTCATTAAAGAATTTATTACTACAAACCAAACTGGCAGCCGCTGATTCTGAAATTAAATCTATCTTTATTGTCACGCGCTACATGGACCGCTTGAAAACGTTTCGCTTAGGTGGAAGTGTCGTTCAAGTCGTTTCAAAAAATTTCGAGAATTCTTATTCGTTATCAAATACGCAGGTTCAGTCGTTGGCTGCCCCGGCGTTGATTTGTTCAGTCAGCCCAGAAACAGATCACGCCCAACTAGTCACTGAGTTAACTCGGCTAAAAAAAATAAATCCCGAAATTAATAAAGTCGTGTTTCAACTTCCCGAAGATTTGTTTACTACAGAACAAATCGACATGTTTAAAAATTTTTTTACTCAAGAAAATTTTAAGATATTTGCGGTTTCAAATCCTTACGATCTCGAGGCCGTGCGAAAAACGCTTTTGAATGCAGGCTCTGAGGGAACTAAAGAAGAAATTTTATCGGAAATTACAGAAGCCCTGGGCGAAACTGCAGAGGTTCACTTTTGGGTTCAAGATCACTTTTCAAAAACTTTTGAAAGTCTTGATCTTTACTTCAGCTCGCAGTGCTTTTTACAAAATTATCTGATTCAGAAAAACAAGAGGCTAGGTTTTTATTTTGATTTTGAAAACTGGGAACTTATGACGACTGAAACAGTGCAAAAATGGCACAGCCCCTGGGGTACGATCAGTTATTCGCATCCGAAAATGGAAGAATTTACGATGTCACCGTACTGCGAATTAACCGTAAATTCGATTGGTCAGTTGATCGTCTCTAAAAATCAACCTCAGTTTGAACCCGGGCCTATTGTTGCTGGACGGTCTGTGAAAACCTTAATACTCGATGTTTTTTCAGACGAACTAAAAAGTAGTCCCACGATGACAGGACTTTTTCCACAGGTCGTGTCGGATGCTATTCAGCAGAAAGTAAATAATCAGTTTCAAATTCTTTCAAAAGCTCAGTCGTTAGATTCTATTCGCTTATCACGTGAAGAAATTAAATCTTGGCTACGCTTTTCAGTGTTAAAGTGGATCGAGCAAAAAATCGAAACGCAGGATTGTGAAATGATCGGAGATTTCGCTTCGTATCTTCATCAGGGCACAGAGGGTAAAAACAATATCCCATTAGCCCCATTTTCGTGGTTGGATCAAATTCAGCTGCAAGCCCAGAAAATGGGTGTGCTGTGAATTTTCATCAGACCCATGATTTCGTAAAACTGTTACTTTGCCCTTTTCGATCCAGTTCGTTGATTACTGATGATGGCAAGCTTCTTGGGTCCTCGGACCTCGATGAACTTCAGTCTTCAACAAGTCGATTGGTCGTTTTACAAATTGCGAAAAAATATTTAAATCCGCAAATTGGCGACTTAATTATTTCGAATGATCCTGATAACGGCGGGCTGAATTATCAAAATTTATTTTTTACTACACGCCTTACCGAACGCCTTTATCTTGTTTTCGTTAAAGAATGCAGCGCCCTCCAATTTAAAATTCCACCGACGCCTTTGTTCGAAAAAGGAAGTAAAAACAAAACTATTTGGCCCTTTTTGGTCGATCAGCATCCCCAAGCGGCACTGCTTTCCGTGTTTTTTGAAGATCACTGGAGTCAGGTTTCGGCACTAAAAAAAATGAATGTCGCATTAAGCGAATTGTCGATTGTGAAAAATCAAATAAGTTATTTAAAAGTCATTCAGAGCATTTTTGATCGCCATTTTGGTAACCGCGCTATTGGTCAAAATGAAGTTCTTTGTAAACTGAATGCGACTGAGTTCGTAAAATTGAAACTATCTATCGACGAAAAACAGAACCAAAGAAGCATAGCTGCTGATTTCTCGCAGTGCTCGGTCGCCCAGAAAATTTCTGCGGCTTCGCATATTATTGAAAGTGGTCTAGTTAAAGCCTTAGCCGACCACTACGATATGACGGAATTTATCAGCCAACCCTTGCTAGACCGCATCCGTTTAAGCTTACCCCCTCAATCAATTGTATCAAAAGCGCACCCCCTGGGCGCTCATAATCTTCTTCTACAAAAAATTGTCGTCGAGCAAGTGGTCTATCTATTGTCGACATTGTCTCGGCAAACGAAAACGGTCGCGGCCTTCAAACTGATTCCAGAATTCAAAATTGCTTTAAAGATAAATCATCGCCTTCATCTGATCTCTGGCAACTCGAAGCGTTTACAATTTCCAGATCTCGATCATTTGATTCAAACCCACCAATTGATGCCGCTAGCAGCGCAAAACACCGACGGAAAAATAAAATTAAAGCTTAAGGTTAAAAGTACGGCAGAAATGATGCTGGTACCGCAGTTATTACTGAGCGATTATCCACAGGATTTCTTAATGGTATCGGGACGGTCGGTATCCGCCAATTCTGAAACTTTATTGAAGCAAGATGATGTTTTGGAACTCAGCTGGAGTTTTAAATAAATCTGTATCCGTATAAAACTGACTTGATGCCGCTGCCTAAAGACAGATATTATAAGATTCTGTTCAGACTACTTAGGTGATGCCGCTTCAGATTATCTTTGCGCCTAGGGCCGTTAGTGCCTGTCTAATGAGTTCAATATGCTGCAGACTTGTAGTTTCAATTACGAAATCAATACGGGTTTCTTTTAAGTTCAAGCCACTACGGATGCGATCGTGATGCACTTCAAGAACGTTTGCTCGTTGTTCAGCTAAAACCTGAGTCAAGCGACTTAGACTTCCCGGAACGTCTGGAGCAATAACTGAAAGTTCACACAAACGACCGCGCTGAATTTGTCCGCGCTGAATCACTTGCGAAATAATATTCAAATCAATATTTCCACCACAAACCAACAAGCACGTCCGCTTGCCAAGACCTAAAGTTTTGTGATGGGAAAGTGCGGCCGCAACGGCGACAGCGCCTGATCCTTCGGCCACAGTTTTAGCGCGCTCGATGAGAAAAACAATAGCTTCAGCAATCTGCACGTCGCTTACTGTTACGACATCATCGACATATTTTTTGATAAAAGATTCGTACATCACCAGACTTGGATTTTTAATCGCAATCCCATCTGCTAACGTCGAAGTAAAGCTGGGGGTCTGCGGCATCACATGAGTTTTAAATAATAAAGACATCGAGTTCGCCACTTCAGACTGCACACCGATAATTCGCACTTTAGGATTTAGCTCTTTGACAGCAACCGCGATTCCGCTAATTAATCCGCCGCCGCCAATGGGAACAACGATCGAATCTAAATTTTTGACTTGATCTAGAATTTCCAGACCTAAAGTTCCCTGCCCCGCAATCACATATTCATCTTCGTACGGGTGAACAAAAGTGTAACCTTTTTCTGCCGCTAATTTGTAAGCGTAATCCTTAGCTTCATCAAAAAATTGCCCGTGCAGAATGACTTCGGCCCCGTAATTTTTAGTGGCTTGGATTTTAGAGAGTGAAGCTGTTTCCGGCATCACGATTACAGATTGAACCCCATTCAACTTTGAACTTAAAGCCACACCTTGGGCATGATTACCTGCCGAACACGCAATGACGCCTTTTTTCTTTTCGGCTTCGGTAAGGCTTAAGATTTTATTCGTAGCCCCACGCATTTTGAAACTTCCGGTGCGTTGGCTATTTTCTAATTTTAAATACACTTCGCTACCCACAATTTGGCTGCAGGAATTGGAAAATTCGCAGGCCGTGTGGTTGATGAATTTTTGAATGGATACTTGCGCTTCTTGGATATCAGTTAAGGTGACTTTCATGTCACCAGTATACAGTTATACCCCATAGTGGTGGATACTGGGTTTTCATATGGTCGTATAAAGATCCGGACTTTAGTCTGACATTATCTAAATCAATCGTGCCCGAAGTCACCCGGCAGGCGGGATCGAAATCGTTCTTGTCGTCAAAAAACATAAACGGAGCTAACGCTTTACCGCACGCTGAACATTTCTTTACAAAAGAATTCTTCTTCTCATTTACTTTTCCGCAAATGTGGCAACGCCGAATGTGAATTTTTTTGTCGAAGTTTTTATTATTGTTCATGGTCACATCCTCAGTTTAGCAGTTACTGTCTACCCTGCAAGCAATGCTCCCGGACTTCTAACTTTGACATGCACCTGTTTGAGAACTGAGTGGATTTAAGTGTCTAGTGACTTGACGCGACGGCGTTTTCTGAAGGCTTTATTTTTAGTTCAATTCTGGCTCTGCATGATCTCAGACTGAGACAATAGCCAGAATTTCTTCTTGGGATTTTATCAGTGACTACGAACAGATTTTAAAAAAGCTATCCGCACTTAATGAAGCTCCACCAACCAGGAAGCCGTCAACATGGGCGATATTCAATAGTTCTTTGGCATTATCTGGCTTCACGCTTCCACCGTAAAGTAGCTGAAAATTCTGAAAACCCATTTCAGTTAATTTTTGGAAAAGCTGCGCATGAATTCCTGCTACTTGTGCTGCCGTAGCGACTTTACCCGTTCCAATGGCCCAAATCGGTTCATAGGCAATGATCAATCGAGCCTGTAAATTAACATCTGCTAATCCGTTTTTTAGATGCGAGAAACAAACGGCTTCTGTTTCATGGGCTTCACGCTGCTGCAAAGATTCTCCAATGCAAAATACCGGAGTCATTTGCAAGGCCTGCGATAATTTTATTTTTTGATTCAATAACAAATCCGTTTCCGCAAACAACTGTCGTCTTTCACTATGACCGATCAAATTAAACTGAGCCCCTAAGGACTTAGCCACTTCGGCCGAATTTTCACCGGTAAAAGCACCCGATTTTTCTGAAAAAATATTCTGCGGACCAAACTGGATCGGTAAACCGAACACCGCTTTTGAAAGAGCATCTAATGCAAAGGCCGACGGAAAAATTAATATTTCATTTCGGTCCTGAAAACTTTTATCGTTTGAAATTAAATTTTTAAAATCAGTAATAAACTGTGTCGCCTCTGACGGCGACTTATTCAACTTCCAGTTCGCGGCAATAATCTTTTTCTTCACGGCATTTTTTCGCTTTGTTTACGCGGTCTTAGAATTTCTAAGCCCGGTAGCTTTTGCCCTTGAAGATATTCAAGACTGGCCCCGCCGCCCGTTGAAATATGGGTCATCTTGTCCGCGAAGCCTGAGGCTTCGGCCGCAGCGGCTGAATCCCCGCCGCCAACAATTTTAATCCCTGCTGAATTCGCCAAAGCTTTTGCCACGGCGAAAGTTCCCTCAGAAAAAGCAGGATTTTCGAAAACTCCCATGGGACCATTCCAAAAAACGGTCGCCGCTTTTTCTAGTAATGCGGTATATAGCTTAATTGTTTTTGGGCCAATATCTAATCCCATTTCTTTCTCATCGATAGAACTTGAAGACGTCACCCTTCTGTTTGCGGCATTACTAAATTCAGTGCTCACGACGTGATCCACCGGTAGCAATAATGTTTTTCCACGAGCTTCAATACGCGCAATCATCTCTTTGGCGTATTTAATTTTATCTGTTTCGACTAGCGATTTACCAACAGAAATATTCTGGGCTTTCAGAAACGTATAAGCCATCGCGCCGCCGATCACAAAGCCATCAACAATATCGATCAGTTTTTCGATCACCGGAATTTTATCGGAAATTTTCGCTCCGCCTAAAATGGCGATGTAGGGCTTCTTCGGAGAATCCATCAAGCTATCGAGCATTTTAATTTCTTTTTCAATCAGAAAGCCAATTCCCTTTTTAGTCATAATCTCGGGTAACGCCGAAATGCTCGCGTGGGCCCGGTGGCAAGCCCCGAAGGCATCGTTTATATAAATATCGGAATAGGAAGCCCAGTACTGAGCCAGCTCAATTTTATTTTCAACTTCACCGTCATCAAAACGTAAATTTTCTAGCAAAATGATTTCATTTTTCATGTTGCCGTAAAGAATATGCTTTACGCCCTCAGACGATGGTTCTTCCATCAAAACAACTTCGCGGTTCAGAAGTTCCGTCAGCCGATGAGCGACCGGTTCTAATGAGAATTCTTTATCGTCAGGCGACTTCGGCCGCCCTAAATGAGACGCGACGATCAGCTTCGCGCCTTTTTCTAAAATATAATTTATTGTTGGCAGGCTAGCCGTGATGCGTGTTTCGTCCGTAATTTTACCATCTTTCAATGGCACATTTAAATCTAAGCGCAAGAAAACTGTTTTTCCTTGCAGCTCGAAATCACGAACAGTTTTTATTCCTTTTAATCCCGATGACATAATTTCCCTTTATTTTGAAAACATATACAAGGCCATATCAACCATTCGATTTGAAAAACCAAATTCGTTGTCATACCAAGATAGAACTTTAGCCATTCGTGGACCCACAACCATCGTTGTTTTCGAATCGACGATGGAAGAAAATGGATTGCCGTTAAAATCAATGCTGACTAATTCTTTTTCTTCGACGGCTAATACCCCTTTAAGTTCGCCTTTTGCGGCGGCTCTTAAAGCTCCGTTGATCGCTTCTACGGTCATATCTTTTTTCGAAGTAAAAGTGAAATCCACTAGGCTAACATTTGGTGTTGGAACACGAATCGATAACCCATCAATTTTTCCTTTAAGTTCGGGAAGAACTAAACCCACAGCTTTGGCAGCCCCGGTCGTTGTTGGAATTAACGACACGGCCGCACTTCGCGCGCGGCGTAAATCAGAGTGGGCCGAATCAACTAAACGCTGATCGCCAGTGTACGAATGTACGGTCATCATGGTGCCGTGTTCGATACCAAAAGTATCATTTAAAACTTTTGCTAGCGGAGCCAAGCAATTCGTTGTGCAAGAGGCATTTGAAATAAATGTATGTGCTTTGGAATCATACTGCTGATGATTAATTCCATAAACAACCGTTAAATCAACGCCCGCAGCCGGAGCTGAGATCATGACTTTTTTGGCGCCCGCTGCAATATGCTTTTGATAATCTTCCTTACCCTTCATCACACCTGTGCATTCCATAACAAGTTCGACGTCCCAGGCTTTCCAAGGAATTTGTGCGGGATCTTTGACTTGCGAAATTGGAATTTTTTTGCCGTTCACGATCAGATGATTATCGTCGTGCGAAATATCGGCGTTTAATATCCCATGAGCCGAATCATATTTTAAAAGATGAGCCATTCCTTCAGCGCTGTCTAAAGAATTAATGCCGACAATATCTAGCTTTTCGAATCCGGCACGAAAAAAAATACGACCAATACGTCCGAATCCGTTAATGCCCACTTTCATTTTTCCCATTTTAATCTCCTTAAAGTCCATGACGTTAAATATCTAAAATAATAAGCTAATCCCAGATCAATTTTTTAAATAAAGTTTTCGCATTTTTTTTTGTTTGTTCAGATAAAGCCTGCAGGGTAATGTTTTTTAAATCTGCCACCATCTGCGCCGTGTGCACAACGTAAGCCGATGTGTTGCTTTTGCCACGCATCGGAACTGGAGCCAAAAACGGGGCGTCCGTTTCGACATGCAACCGGTCCAGCGGAATAATATTTTTGACGGTGTCACGAATACTTTGGGCATTTTTAAAAGTGACGACACCAGAAATAGAAATATTAAATCCTAAAGCTAAAGCTTGCTCGGCCAGCCAACCCGTCCCGGTAAAACAATGAATCAGACCAATCACTTGGCCTTTAAATTCTTTTAAAATTTCAATCGTGTCTTCTTCCGCATCTCGGGTATGAATTTCGACCGGAAGCCCTAAATCTTGCGCGATCTTCAGCTGTTCGCGAAACGCAAATTTTTGTTCTTCACGGGGCGACTGATCGTAGTAATAATCCAAACCTATTTCCCCGATGGCGACGACTGACGGATGAACGGCATTTTTCCGAATAAACGCGCCGACTTCGGCAGTATATTTGACCCCTTCATGCGGATGAATTCCTAAAGTGCAATAAACATCTGGAGCAAATTTTTCGGCTAATTCTAAAACCAGTGGTAAATCCTCGGGCTCAGTGCCAATCGTAATTAACTTTCTCACTCCGGCCTCTTGGGCTAGTTTGAAAGCCGCGGCCGGGCCCCCTTCAAGACGATCAAGATGACAATGAACATCAACCCACTCGAGCATAATTCACCCATATGTTTTCAATAATTAAAACCGGATCCAAGTTTGATAAAACAGCTTTCTCAGCATGCAACAAAGCTTGTGATAAATCGAGCAAGCGATGACTAGTTATGACTTCTAACATTTTAAAATATTTCGTGTGTTCGATCGACACGGCGCTAGAACTAGTTTGTTGCAAGGCCTTTGCTTTTAAACTTTGACTAAGTAATTGCAACCACGCGGCGATGGCCGACAAGGTCCACGTTTTATCTTTAACCTGTTGGCGCCAGTTTGCGTGCATTAAAAATTCACGGTCCGTAAAAAATTGTTCGAGCATTTCAAAAGCTTCCGTTCTTTTTTCAATTCCTTCCCCGCTGGTCAGCTGAACAAGTCTGTCGACTTGTCCGTGGCTAGCCTGATAAGCCCACTCAGGAAGTTGCGGTTTTATTTTCCGTAAATCTTCTGTTTGTAACGAATGAAGCTGTAAAACTTGCGCCCGCGAGCGAATAGTCGGTAGAAACTGATGGACATCAGGACCAATCAGAAAAAAGTAAACATTGTCAAAAGGCTCTTCTAAAGTTTTGAGTAAGGTGTTGGCGGCTTGAGCATTCATGGTGTGAGCATCATTGATAACCACCACCCTTGCCCCGTGCCAGCTAGCCAGAGACAACGATTCCAGTAACCCCCGAATGGCTTCCACTTTGATCACGGGTTTGACCAGCGACGTATCTGGTTCAATAAATATTAAATTTTCAGACTGTAATTTTGCAAGTCGTAAGCAGGGCCCGCAGGTTCCGCAGGCGGTATCGGAATTTTCGCAGATAAGCACTTGCGCAAAAGCCAAAGCCAATTGCTTTTTACCGATGGCTGAAGGGCCGACAAAAAGAAAAGCGTGGGGCCATTTTTTTTGCAGCTTCAACTGAAAAAGCGAATCGATGATTTGCGTGTGACCGACCACCGCTTCGATTAGGCGAGCCATTTCCGACTCCACAATTCTTTTTTTAACTCGGTAAATAATTGCTCGGGCGTTTGGCCCGCATCCAGCACTAACCAGTCCTTCGGAAAGTCTTCTGCTTGCTTTAAAAATCCAAGGCGCACACGCTGGTGGAAGTCATCGGCTTCAGATTCCATTCGGTCATCTGAAATACCCACCGCCTGAACACGCCGCTCGCGACGTTTTTTCGATTCTTCGACCGTTAAGTCCAGCAAAATTTGCAAATGCGGTTTCAAAGATTGAGTGGAAAATTCATTCAGCCATTTCACTTGGTCTTGAGAAATATTTCGACCCCCACCTTGAAAGGCCACAGAGCTTGCTGTGAAGCGATCGCACAAAACCCATTTTTTCTCTTTCAGTGCCGGAGCAATCACATGTTCCACATGCTGTGCGCGGCTGGCTTGATACAGCAAAAGTTCTGTGCGTGGGCTGGGAGGTGGCGACGTTTTTTGAAGAATAATTTCGCGCACTTGATCACCGATAAGGGTGCCACCGGGTTCGCGCGTTTTCACAAACTGAATTTTGACGGACGCTAAGTGCTCTTCCAGCTGTTTCATCAGCGAAGACTTGCCTGAGCCATCTAATCCTTCAAAAGCTAAAAAAATCATGCGGTTAGGTATCTCGCAAATGGCCTTTTAAGTCATCATTAAACAGTGCGACAATTTGATAATAACTCATCTAGCACTAGACGACGGGCCGCACTTGCGGATAATTTATCTTTCTTTGACTTACTTTCAATTTAAATATTTTTTGGTTTCATAAGGGAGCTTCTCATGATGACATTTCTAGCTGTAATCCATATCTTGGCGTGTTTCGGTCTTATCGGTCTTGTGTTAATTCAAGATTCAAAAGGCGGCGGAGTGTTTACATCCCAGGCCAGCTCGAATTCAGTTCTTGGCGCTAACGGAGCGACAACTTTAGCTCAGACTATGACAAAAGCCTTAGCAGCCCTTTTCGCAATCACTTGTATCGGTCTTTCAATTATGGCCGCACGCACGGAAAAGTCGGTTGTTGATTCGATGCCAGCCGCAGCGACTACGCAAGCATTACCACCGCCATCGCAAACAGTTCCGCCTCCGGCAGGAAGTCCAACTGAAGTCGCACAACCGGCACAACCCGCTGCCGTTACTCCTGCTGCACCTGCTGAACCAAAAAAATAATCTATGAAAGTTAAGCCGTGGCTTGTTCCGGCGCTGATTGCTGTCGGAATTCTTCTCATTTTAGTTTCGATCCTGTTACCAAAGAATTCCTCTAATCGTTCCGCACCAGGGACTGATTTGGGGTTTTTAAACGAAAAAACAGGATCTGTGGTTGTGCAGAATTATGAAATGCCACAGCCAATCGTCCTTACGCCCCACTTCAGCCTGCACCCGAAAGATGTGATTCGCACCTCGGCGAATTCAGAAGCGCTTATTCAATTAACGAACGAAGGTCAATTTCGCATCGCTGAAAATTCAGAAGTTCTACTTGATCTTCTCGAGAATCAAGAGCCCGTTGTGATTGTTAAAACAGGAGACGTCTTCGTAGAAAAATTTGGCCAGGCCGCCCCTTTTTTCTGGATTCGTAAAGACGGCCAATCCCTCAGTGCCGTGGATTTTGCTTTAGCCGACAAAAAAAATGCGCCTAAACTTAAAGAACCCATACCCGATAAAACGAACTCAAATACCTTATCTCAGTTAGACATTGAAACCGTGATGAGTAGTAAAAAAAATGATTTCTTTAAATGCTATGGACAAACGTTGCAGAAAAACCCACTGGCACGGGGTCAAGTTTTGATTGCCTTTAAAATTGAAAAAAATGGGCAAACTACAAAAATCGAAATATCAAAATCTGAAATTTTAGATAACACTTTCAAAACGTGCTTGCTGGAAGTTGTTGCCAGAACACAATTTAAAAGTTTTTCCGGAGCGGCGATCAGTACGATTTTTCCTCTTAAATTCGAATAGCCAACTAAGTGTAGTCGTTAAAATAATCAATCGGAGTCTGAATCCACGGTTCAAATAACCCTTCCAATTCGTAGACATGACCCGCATCGATGACTTTTTCTCGTAAGGGCTCTGCCTTCGTGGTCCATGAAAGCGAAATCATTTTTTTCTCAATGAAGTAGTTCTTGATCATTTCAAAACCAGATAAACCTAAAACGCGCCGGCGAGTCAGCTCTTCGAAAGAAAAAATAAGCTGGTCATTCGTGAATCCGTACTGATCGCGTAGCTCATCGATGATACTTCCTAATTCTTCCAAAGAAAGGCGTTGATCTTGAACCAAATCTAGCGCGACTTGAAACGTATTTGTTGTCGGTAATGTGCGCCGCCCAAATTTTAAATAATATTCTGGGTCCGTATCTGTCGCCAAATTGATATAAATTTTTTCGACGGGATCTTGAACTTCAATGACGGATTGAAGTCGTAAAATTTCATCGATCTGAGCGTGCGTCACACCAAAATCATTTAAAATTTCAGTCAGCTGATTTTCTGTGTGCCTGCGCGCGCAGATATCTGAAAATAAATTATAAATAATGGCATCAGATTCAGAATCGTCACCAAAACAAAGCATGCGCACAGTCTCGTGAAGTCGAGAGCGTAACTCAAGCAAGGACTGAACTTTATAGCCGACCTGCTTTTTTAAAAACAGAAGTCGCTTCGGTGCCAAATTTTTTAAGTTGTCTTTGTAAAACATACCGATGGGTTTGATTTCATCGATGATAAATTTTTCATAAATTTTTGATTCCATTTGTGGCGGTGAAGCCGACACGAAGAAAATAGGAAGATTGTTCTCACTGAAGTTTATCTTTCGAAAGCGGCCTAAACTTCGAATTAAACTGTGAGTTCCCGGAACATTTTTTTTAGTGAATGCTTTTTCAAAAATAGTCCGAAACAGTCCGCTTAAGGAATCGATCGAAGAATCTAAATAAGTTTTATCTAGGTCCCAAACGTAGACTTCGGGGCTGCTTTCTATTTGAGCGTTTGGCTCATAATCGAAATAAACCACATCAAGCTTGGTCGTTGACCGCTGTTTCCAGTGAGGCATACCCCATTCTACGATGAAAATGCGCTGTTTGCCAAAAGAAAGAAAATAGTTTAGCTAAAAGGTATGGAAAATTCTTTCACGCAATGGTCTGTCGATAAAAAAGTGAAGGATTCAGACTTACGCTTTACGGCTGCGCTGAAGCAACCCGAACACCAAGAAATTTTTAAAGCTTTATCGAATCAGCTGGCGGCCCTTCGTCCTAGCTTTAGTGAAGGCTTAGCGATTTTAGAATTATTAACCGAACTTATTTTAATGGGTCATCACGAAGACCTTTTTGTAAACGCGGTCACTTTATCTTCTTGGCAAACGCATCTTCGTCAGCTGCGCTTTCCCGTGACGACTGAAAAAGATTCTTTGCTGAAAACAAAGTTTGAAAATTTACCGTGGCCGCAAGGGGCGAAAGTAAAATTTGAACGGCGTGGCGACAGATCCGGCGCGGAAATTAAATTTTTCGTCAGTACCCCGACTGATTTAACGAAGCTGATCGCGGCCCTTGAGCGCGTTCAACAGGAATTTAATCAATGAGTACTACCACCCCATTCATTTTTAATACACTTCCCGAATTTCATTCGATTTACATTCAACCCAGCAGTCGAGATTCCGCCGTCGCCGACCGCATTCGAAGTCTTTATCCCTCGTCCATTATTCACGATCTAGATGTTGAAGATGCAACTCCAACAGCTGGCGGGAGTATGACGGCTGCTGAGTTCAGCGCTTCTAAGAAAACTCTGTTACTGACTACCTTTAAGGGTCAGTTTTTCAAGCGCTGTCCGGGGGCCACTCAAAAAAAAGCGCTAACTTGCTGCAATTACCACGTTTTGAATTTAGGAAGTCAGTGCAATATGAATTGCTCTTACTGTTATCTGCAAAGTTATTTGAATTCAAAGCAGACAAAAATTTTTACGAACATCGAAGTGGCTTTGGCTGAATTAAAAATTATGGCCGATCAATTTCCGGAACATACTTTTCGTGTCGGTACCGGTGAAGTCATTGACTCTTTATCATTGGATCAGCTGACTTTGTTTTCGCGTCAGCTCATTCCGTTTTTTAATACTTATCCGAAGTGGAACTTAGAATTTAAAACGAAATCTAACTTCGTCGATCAATTCTTAGATCTTAAATCTGTCGGCAATACGATCGTCAGTTGGTCGGTGAATCCCGAATATATCATTCAGCGCGAAGAACACGGCACGGCCTCGTTAGCGGATCGCCTGGCCGCAGCAAAAAAATGTCGAGACCAAGGATTCCAAATCGCTTTTCATATTGACCCGATGATCTGGCATCCTGAATGGAAAGAAAACTACGCCGAATTAGCGTCTCAGATTCAGAAGAATTTTTTACCCGAAGAGGTGAACATTATTTCTTTAGGGGCCCTTCGTTTTCAACCCGAACAACGCCACATGATGCGCGAGCGTTTCGGCATGGATTCTTTAGTGACGGCAGCCGAAGTGTTTACGAGTGAAGGAAATAAGTTACGCTACGATGCCGCTTTACGGGCCGAAATGTTTCAATTCATGAGTCGGCAATTTAAGGATAAGAATTCAAAATGGCCTTTATTTCTGTGCATGGAAACTCCAGAAACTTGGATCAGCACCTTCGAGAAGATTCCGGTTCAAATGCCCGAGCTTAAAACAGTTTTTAAGCCGCTACCGCTAGTTCGAAATTTTCAAAGTACTTAATTATTGAAATAATTATTTTAAATGAATAATAAATCGCACCACTTGCCGACCGGTGATTTTTTCAATTAACGTCTGCGGAGCTTTTTTAGCTTTAAGACAAGCCGTAAACTGTGGGTTAGGTTCCCAACCGCACTGCTTCGTAGATTTCTTAAAGCCGCAGTTCGCTAATTTATAACATTCGTAGTAATCTTTGTATTCACAGGTTGTTGCTAACCCATCTTCTTCTTTCGCGAACTGATTCGTACATATTTCTGCAGAACAACCGGTAATCGCACACTGGGTATCAACACGCTGATCTGCCAGAGCTAAGTTGGGAGCGATTAAAGTACAAATATAAACTAGGCTTGAGATGATTATAGTTTTCATTTTTAAATTAAAAGCTGAGTTTGATGGTGGATCAAGCATACTTTTATTGTGTTTTTTTAACTTAAATGAGCTCAGAAAATCCTAATGTGATTAATGCTGACTGAGTGTTAGTTGAAAATTTTTTTTAGCTATTCTGTGTAAAATAAGACTAATCTATTATTCAAAATCTTTAATCTTGATGTTCATTTTTGGGAATTCTATCCAGTCTTCATAGACCGGATAATTTTTAGGGCGGTGTTCCGTTAAATCCTTGTACTTCAAAAAACCTGTTAAGGCACAAAGAAAAGCTTCGAAGGCGTGATTATTATCAATCATTTGTTTCATATCTTGATGGTAAACGAATGTAATATTTTTTTCATTAATCGCATTTAAAAATTGTTTACGGGCTTCATCACCCCCAAAGGCCGCACGATGATGTCTTAAATGTGATTTCATGACATCCATCATTCTTCCAATGCGCCATAGTGTAAGACCGGGATTAACTTCGATACATTTGACTCTTGGATCTAATCTTTTTTTAATAAACTGTGCGCGCGCCAATAACGGCGCTGAATTTGATCCCATGGCGTGATTAAGTATAAAAGGCTCTTCGAGTTCCGTGGCTAAATGCATCTCAACACAGCGCTGAGTGTACGGCGTAAATATTTTTCTTGGTTTTTTCTTTTTTAGTTTTTCATCCGAATGTTTCCACATCCATTCGATGTGTTCTTCATTGCAATTTTCGTAACCGGGACAAATACGAAGACACGTTAGGCAGCTGGGTAATTTCCAAGGAATATCGAAAGCCACATATTCTAATGTTTCTTTATTTTGATCTATCAGATCGTGTATTTTCAAATCAGCAGAAATTTTTTCTTCTGATTTTAATTTTTCAAATAATCGCGACAAAAATATTTTTTTATTTTTAGGATAATATTCAATTAAGGCCACACAGGCTTTGTCTGATTTACCGCCAGCAAGTGAAATCCCTAGAAAACGAACGACGTCGGTCGTAGTCGCGATCTCTAGAGACTCAGCGGATTTACCGGACGAGCGCTTAAGCACTGGAACTTTTCGTTTTGACATACTTGTACGACCTTTTCACGTTGCGCTGGTGGCACCCAGATAAGAACGCAACCACCGCCACCCGCTCCACATATTTTAACGGCTAATGCCCCAGCAGCTACAGAAATTTTTGCTAATTTTTCGATTTCTGGACTACTGAATGCAGGGGTTAACTCGATGCGTGCCTCGTATTCCTGTCGAAAAAGCCCAGGAAGCAGATTCCATTGTTTTTGAACTAGCGCAGACTTTAGATTCTCAGAGATTTCTTTTATTTTTTTTAAAGCCGAAATAACTTTAAGATCTCCTTCAACCGCTGATTTGAGGACTTCAAAATTATTCAGACCACTATGATGGGACTTACCAGTGTAGACTAACAAAAAATGATCTTCCAAGGGTGTGCCTGCTACCGAGTGCACTGTCTGCGTGATTGTGCTGGCAGAATAATCTAGAAAGCTCATGCCTCCAGTGACGGCGGGATAGTAATCCTGAGTTCCCGTTGGAGTTCTTAAGATCTCAGATTCAATATTATGGGCTAACTGAACTAGGTCATGAGTATTGAATTTCGTGGCCGTCATTTTATAGAAAGCTTTTAAAACAGAAACCACCAGACTGCTACTACCCCCAAGCCCCCCGCCCATTGGGCTTTGTGAGGAGGTGACCAGTCTAAAACCTGTCGCTAATTTGAATTTTTCAACAATTTTTTGGAAAAATAAAATCTTGGGATCTAAAGCTGATAAGAAATTGGCCATTTCCGTAAATTTCCAAACTTGCTTTAAGTCTTTTGATTCAATTTCGACGCTTCCATCAGTGGTCGTGGTGAGTTCGACTTCGGTCCAAATGTCGATCGCGATATTGATGGTCGTAGCACCGCCGACAAAATTAAACAGAGGCCACATATCTAAGGTTCCCCCCGCTAAATCCACACGGGTTGGAGATTTAATTTGAATTTTCATTATTCCGTCCTCGGTAGCTTCTTTTTAAATACTTGGCTGATTCCCAGCAATTGGATCTTACTTTTTTCCAGGGCAAAAATAGTCGGATTTAAATTCGTTCGAGAATAAAAGTACTCTTTTTCAGATCCTTTTCTTTTCAACTTTAATTCTGGACCCCAATTGAGTTGATAAATTAAATTGTCCGTTTCGGAACTTAAAATCAGCATGTTCTTTCCCGAAAAAGGTAGTCCCGGTTGCTTTTTCAGTTCTAAGTCTAAAAATTCGGACACTTCTAGATCGTGTATTCGGTTCAGGAAATGCACGAACTCGCCTGCAGAAAACTCAGTTTCCGCAGGCGCCCCCTGCTGTACTTTCCAAACATCTTTTTCTTTTGCAAAAGTGAATTCCTCGTCCTGGGTCTTATAATATACTTTTTTAATATCATTTAAATTGAAGCGTAGAGTGGAACTACGATCTCGAAGCCCATCTAAGTTGAGGTTGCCTAATAACTCCCAGCGTGAGGGCTCTATCTTGAGCAAATTCGTGGGCCGATTTGTTAATGCAAAAATGGCATTATCTTTTTCACTCTGATTAATGGCCACGGACCAATTCGACAGCGCTGTTTGAAACTGAATGGTTACAGGGGCCGGAACTAATTTTTTACCGGTCAGCATCGACTGCGGAGGCTCTCCGTCAACAACGTAATCTTGGATCGGACTTTCTGCAATTTGCTTAAGGGCATCGCGAACTTTATTTTGATCCAATTCGAATTCAGGATGCTGCGGCGAAATCCACTTATTATCTTGGCGCTTCAGCTCAAACTTATCCTGCAGTGAAACCACATTCACGCCAACGACGCTTCCTAACGGGGATCGGTAAAGCCGTTTTTCACGATAGGTCATCAAGGGTTGTTCAGCTTTCGCTAACCATAGGGGTGCGGCAACCAAGACTTGATTGTCGGAGTCAATACGCACAAAGGATTGTCCCTCAAAATTTTTTTGCGACCCGATTGAAATTTTTTCCGATTGTCCTAGATTGTTTTTGAAATTAAAACTCGCGAAGGGTTTTTCCAAACCAAATTCACTGAGTCTTAAATTTGTAGAATCTTTTATATTTTTTGCAGTTTCTTTCGCAACAGCTGAGTAATTTTCAGCGACCAGCTGCTCGATCAGATTTTCAACCTGATCGTTATCGGCAGAGTCCTGAATGGGTTCAAGAATTGACCAGCCATCCTGACTTTTTTGCAGGACATACTTATCATTATTTTTTTGGATTTCAATAAAATTGATTTGGTTTTTATCAAATTTTAAAATTTTTGAATTGATTTTTTGGGCTTCCGCCTCGACGGACTCTTTTTTTATATCAAAAAAATATACTGATAGCCCAAGAATTATCGTAGCAACCGCAAAAAGAATTGTTGTTTTAAATTTCATCACATTACCTTTTTTAAATTAAGCGTGTCGTCTTTTGAACCAAAGCATTAAACTAACTAGTAGAAATAAAAATGGCAGTGGTAAAAATAATCCAAGAACAACAAATTTGAAAAACTGATTGAACTCCGGTGGGGGCAATAGCATCTTCGTTGCAGTTGGTTCTTTTGTCGAAACAGAAATTAAATCGGTGTCTTTGGCTAGCTCGGCCACGGAATTTAAAGCTAAATCTCGATTAAGATTCTGATAGAGTAAAAGATTACTCATGAAATCAACATCACTAAAAACAATCAAACTAAATTCTTTTTCCGCATTATGATATTTACCCTTAATTTGCACCGCTAAATTATAAGCCTGCGGTTCACCCTGATAGTCTTTGCTATCAATTTCTTTCAAAGCCACCGAATTTGCCGGTGTTTTTACCAATATTTCTGCATTCATGCTCGCCGGCGTTTGCGTGATCCTTAACGCATTCGGCTGGCTGAAAACAGTCATTTGATTCGCACCAAAGACATTTGTGACCGAGCTACTAGACGAATAGTTGACCGCAACCGTTGGTGACTGAGCATTGACGACTTGGCCCATAGCCGTTGTGTATACATTAAAAACATAAAACTTTTCTAACTCTAGACCAACTGAATTCAGTATGGATTGTAAGCCAACACTATTATGATTTTCAAAGGCCAGCAGAACAGAGCCGCCTTTTTCTAAATATCTTTCAACAGCCTTGAGTTCAAAAGGTTGAAAATTCTGAGTGGGCCCCAGCACCAAAAGGGCATCCGCGTCGGTAGGCACATCTGGCTGAAGAGTCAAAGACAGCGTTTTAGTTAAGTACGAGTTTTTTTCAAGCATCTGTTTAAAGCTGCTGACACCCAATTCGTTCTTGTCCTGATCAATGTTGCGCTCATTGTGACCTTCGATGAAATAAATATTTTTCTTTTTAGTTCGTGTGACCTTAATCAGGGCGTTGGTAAAATCTTGCTCGGTGTAATTTTCAACTTTATTCTTACTTCCTTTGTACTCGATGAAAGTTTCGCCAGAACCTCTGTTGGCGCCAAAATCCTGAGTCAGCTTCGTTTGCTCATTCATCTCAATAAATTCAAACTGAATTTGGGGCGAATCATCCTGATATTTTTTAATCAGCTCACGCACTAATTTTTTATTTTCATCAACCCGCTCGGAACCATTTTTGTAAAAAAATCGAACCATAACTTGAGAATCTAAACTAGATAATATTTTTTTAGATTGATCAGATAACGTATTTATTTTATTTCCAGAAAAATCGAAGGTTTTGTAATACTTGCCTCCAATGTAATTCACAATAACTAGAAAGCCGACGACAATCAGAATCAAAGCCCCCATGTTGAGGCCCTGCTTCGTTGATTTCATCGTGAAAAATTCAACTATATTTTTCCGATCATCAAAAATCCAGAAGACAAACCCAAAAATGCCCGGCACCAGTAAAGCCCACATGAACGGCATCCACACATTCGTCGCGAAATAAAGACCACCCAACGCTAAAAAACAAAATAGACTGGCACCAAGCGCAATTCGACTTTGACCACTCATTTTAATCTCTCCACCGAGCTGATTCGACAACTCGTTCTGTTAGAAAACAAAATAAAAAGACCAAGCTTGCAAAAAATACAAGACCATTGGTTCTTATTGTTCCCTCGATCATTCCGGTCAGGTGCGTATTTAAAGAAATATGTTCAAAAATCTTTTTTGCGATTGGACCGTCGAAGGATTCATTGATGGCGCCTAAAAACCAAATTCCTAAATTAAACATAATGGCTACAATAAAAGCGATCAGTCCACTTTCCGTAAGACTTGAGGCCAATAAGTCCATTGCGGCATAAACCGCGGCGACTAAAAAAATTCCGAAAGCAGCTGTTAAGGTCGGCGCAAAAGAAAATTCTGCCATCCGGCGCGTAATTACCGGATAAATAAATGAAATAGTAATTAGTGCGACGATGGTGGTTAAAGTCGCTAGGTACTTACCCAGCACTATCGCTGTAGAACTCACCGGCGACGTCAGCAATAAATCAAAAGTACGCATTTTTTTTTCTTCAGCTAATAGGCGCATCGACAAGGCCGGGACTAAAAACATTAACATCAAATTAACCAAAGACAAATGGGGCAAAAAAACAGCGTAGTGAATACTTTGCTGCTGACCCGAAGCATTTAATGACAGCATAGGATTACTACTAGCCGCGCTGAACTTATCCAGGGTGATTGAAAACATCACGCTGAGAAGTATGGTCATCAGAAATGAAATAAAATAAAACAGCGGGCTCATAAAAAATGAGGCCAACTCTTTTTTATAAATAACAAAAGTACCCTTCATAAAACGTCCTTATTGATCTTGTCCGTAGGTTAATTTCAAAAAAACATCTTCTAGGCTAGCGCGCGTGGGCATTAATTCCATCAACCCGCTGCCAGATTT
Organism: Bdellovibrionales bacterium; assembly: GCA_043732425.1. Classification (GTDB taxonomy): domain Bacteria; phylum Bdellovibrionota; class Bdellovibrionia; order Bdellovibrionales; family Bdellovibrionaceae; genus Pseudobdellovibrio. The sequence continues at coordinate 1,788 of JAYTHR010000538.1, read as the reverse complement.
AATAACTTCAGCCGCTACTTTTTCAATGATATCGTCATCTTCAGAAAGCTGAACTTTGAAATGAAATTCAGTAATCTTTTCGGTCGCTAGCACGCCCGAGAAATTTTTTAAAGACTGACTCAGCTGACTTGGCTTTTTTGTTTTTACGCTGAGCTGAACCGAACCCTTATTTAATTTTTCCAGCTGATCGATTGTGTCCTGAGCCACAATGATCCCTTTATGAATGATGATCACTTTATTACACGTGGCTTGCACCTCGGGCAAAATATGGGTTGATAATATGATCGTGTGTTCTCCGCGAAGCTCTTTGATCAGGTCACGGATTTCCGCAACTTGCTTCGGGTCAAGCCCCACCGTGGGCTCATCCAACACTAAAACTTCGGGATCAGAAACTAAGGCCTGTGCGATGCCCACGCGTTGTTTGAAGCCTTTTGATAAATTTTGTATTAACCGGCCACGAACATCTTTTAATTGAGTTTTAAGTAAGGCTCTTTCAACCAGCCCTTTTATTTTTGACGGATGAACTTGTTTCAGCTGCGCCACAAAATTCAGGTAGTCGACAACTTTCATATCGGTATACAAAGGCGGAACTTCGGGTAAGTAGCCAATTCTTTTTTTAACTTCAACCGGATTTTCAAAAACATCATAACCACAGATTCGCGCTTCACCAGAACTTGGCGCCATGAACCCGGTAATAATTTTCATCGTTGTTGATTTGCCGGCGCCGTTCGGGCCCAGAAACCCCACCACGTCACCTTTTTCAATTTTAAAACTCAAATTGCTTATGGCTTTACGGTCACCATAGCTTTTACATAACTGATGAACTTCAATCATACGATGACACTCCGTTGTTCTCGTCATTGATTTTGCTACGCTTTAGTCTAGATAAAATTCACAGAGCAATCAAGATCTCGTGCCCCTCGTGATACGTGACGCGCCCCAGTTTATCACCTTTGATCGGCCGAACGTGGCGGCACTCAACATAAACAACACCTATTTTTAAACCAGCAAATGACTTTTTATCTTTAAAGCTTTCTTTCACCAGCCACGTTGCGACCCGAATCAGTTCAGATTGCGAAACCGCTTGAGCTTTTTGTCGATGAATTATGGCATGAGCACTTGGATAATCCTTCAAGTGAACCCAGTAATCCCACGCTTTGGCTTTTCGTAAAAGATCAATATTATCTTTTGCCGATTTCCCCATGTAACAAACTAAATTTTTATTTTCATTCGAATTTTCTAAAACTAATTTTCGAAAACGACCTTCCACCGCGCGGTTATTTTTTTTACTTTGCATCTGCCGCTGATTATTTTTTATTAGGGTTAACTCGAAAGCTTTTTCAGATAAATCTGCCAAACTTGCAATTTCTTCATCCAGAATCTGCAGTCTTTTTTTAGCGCCTAAAACTTTAAGCTTTGCAGCCTTAGATTTAGCAAAACAATTTTGTATATTCTGCGAAGCTGTTAAATCGAAATTCAAATATTGAGGCCATTCCGGATTTAGATTTTTCATTCCGTAGGTTTTAAGATGTTCGCCAATCGCGGTCCATGGTGAATTTATAAATTCTTGAATCTGCGATTCAATAGCCTGAACTGCTTTTTTCTTTTTTGCTAAATCTTTTGTTTTCTGCGCCTTCCACTTATCAAAAGGATTTTGGCCGCTGACGAGCTGCTTTTCATTTGATTTATTTTTAGAAAGCCCCCGCCGCAACATCCAAGAATTCAGAATGGAAGGAATGGATCGAACCTCTTCTTCGGCGGCGACCACTTGACCGGAATCTGAAACCG
>JAYTHR010000537.1:0-8477 GCA_043732425.1 Bdellovibrionales bacterium | reverse complement strand
AATGCAAAAAGCCCGCATTTCTGCAGGCTTAGTATCTCGCCAGAGGCTCATTTCCGTTGAGACTTTCTTCAGAAACATCCAAAGAAAACATATAATAATAAAATAATATTTTTCTCCCGTATGACAAAACGAGTTCCGGCGCCTTAGCGACGGCTGTCCGAGGCTTTGTCATACGGGAAAAAAATGGTAGCCTATTTCACACCTTACCCGAACATTTGCAAGTAAATAAAAGGATTGAGCTATCTTCATTTAATCCGCAAGTGATTTCTGAAACTTTCGCCCAACTCTACAATAAAGGATTCTCTCTTAATCATATATCACAGCAGACCGGAAAAGCCAAATCTGTCATCCGTGAAAACTTAGTACGCGCTGGAATAGAATTGCGCAGCAACGTTGCCATTCCAATTTCCAAGATGAAATCCGAAGGCGGTAAGACAAACATTCGGCCTCCTTACGGGTTCTATTATTTTCAAGGTCAAATAGTACCCGATCAGAATGAGCATGAAAATCTGATCGGGTACTATCGATTGTGGAAAGCAGACGCCAATCCCAACAGAATTTCAGACCAAATGAATGAGAAAAAAGTATCGCCTAGAATCGCAAAATTTTGGAACCGAAACTCTAGCGTTAATATCTTAAACCGATTTGAACAAAAACAAATTGTCCTTAAAGTAGGCCAACTTGAACTTCGATAAATTAACTAATTTCGCAATCACGATTGTTTTGGCCTAAATCAGAGTGTAGGTGTTGCATGATTTTTCGTCCACAGGACCTTCAGTGGAGTTTTTAGAATATTTTTATCACACCAACTTATTGATGCTAATTGTTGAGCGATTTCCTTAGGTGTAAGTATATAGTCTACATGATCAATATTAATAGCATTGATAGGCATAGACTGTGAACTTGCTGAGTTTGGAATTTGAGCCATGGTTGTACCACCACCACTTTCCTTTAATAACTTTATTCCTTCCGCCCCATCAGACCCTTCACCGGATAGTATAATTCCGATGGATCCATGATCACGGTCTTTTGCTAGCGAAAAAAGGAAATGGTTTATCGAATTGTTCACTTTTTCATTTGGTCGATCTATCAAATGAAGTAGCCCACCACTAATTTCCATAAATTTATCTGCTGGAAGAACATAGATGTGGTTCGCTTGTATCCCAGTATTATCTGTAACTTGAACAACCGGCATTTTTGTAGAACGAGCAAGAATTTCAGATAGCAAACTTTTGGAACCACGTAAAATATGGGAAAGTAAAACAAACGCCATATTCGTATTCATCGGTAAATTTTCAATCAGTTCACGGAATGCGCCTAATCCACCCGCTGATGCCCCAATAGCGACGACTCTTGGGTTTTCCATGCTAATGCAGATACTTTGCGACTAAAGATAAAAGTGTGTCAAGTTTCACCGGCTTAGCAACGACTTCAGCCGCGCACGTGATTGGCAATTCATCAAACGGTGAGGCAGTTAATAAAACAATCGCAACCTTTGCAAAAATTTGTGGATGATTTTTTTCAATAACTTTTAGAAAATTAGGTCCGTCCATAATAGGCATATGATGATCTAACAAAATGAGATCTGGTGCCGAATCACTTCCAAGAATATCTAAAGCTTCTTGTCCATTTCCAGCTTCCACTATTTCATAACCCTGTGGCTGCAGAAGGCATTTGATGAGTGAACGCATATCCGGCGCATCATCAACTAAAAGTATTTTTTGAGTTATACTGGGGTTCATGTTGGCGACCATACACTACTTATCGAAATATTGATTTTTAATTTTTCTGAGGCTTTAAAATAGGATAAAAACTTGTTAAGAAAATGACTACAATTGCTTGTGAGCAACTGAGTTGATTTAAACGTCCTATAATTCTTGCTCAACAAACTTAATTTACAATCTGCCAGGATAGACCTTGCGTTAAGTTTATTTATTAGCGATACACTCTAGAATCTTACTTCAGTTAAAATCAAAAGATGGGTAATGTAGTGCTATGAAAAAGAAGTCCAAGGCCCACCCGTCCAAAAAGAAAAAAAACTTAGAAAAGCTAAAAACTTCAAACAATAAGGCTTTAACAACAAAAATAGAATCCAGTAGTCCTGTTTTTCCCATAGTAGGCGTTGGGGCATCAGCCGGTGGACTTGAAGCCTTCATGGAAATGTTCAAGGATCTTCCGTCCGACACGGGTATGTCTTTTGTTCTGATTCAACATCTTTCCCCACAACATCTAAGCCTGCTGTCTACTTTGATACAAAAGGGAACTCGCATGAACGTGCAAGAGGCCGAAGATCAGATGAGGGTAAGGCCTAATCATGTTTATATTATTCCACCAAACCACACGCTTGAAATCTTTCATGGAGTTTTGCAACTAACCACTTTAACAGAACAACATAGCAATATTCTGCCTATAAATTTATTTTTAACTTCATTGGCCAGAGACCAGGGAAATCTTGCTATAGGAATAATTTTAACTGGAACTGGAGCTGACGGCGCTGACGGATTAAGAAATATTGAAGCAGATGGCGGAATAACATTCGTCCAAGAGCCTACTACTGCAAAATTTGATGGTATGCCCAAAGCCGCAATTTTAGCGACTTCACCAGATTTTATACTTTCTGTAAAAGATATTTCTAAAGAATTGGTTAGAATCGCAGCTCACCCATTTATCAAACGCGCTTTAATGATCGAAGAATCAGAACCAAGCCCTGAAACAGAGAAAGTCTTACAGAAAATATTTCTTTTAGTGCGAACGGCAACGAAAATAGATTTTTCTACTTACAAGTACCCGACCATGATTAGGCGAATAAAGCGACGGATGGTGCTGCACAGGATCGATTCACTGAATCAGTATTTTACTTATCTACAAACGGCACCCCAAGAAGTTAAATTCTTACTTGAAGATTTACTTATCAATGTGACAAATTTTTTTAGAGATACCGAAGTTTTCGAGTCACTTAAGGAAAATGTCATTCCGCAATTTATGAAAGATAGGGCACAAGGTACGCCTATTCGCATATGGTCTCCTGGATGTTCTACCGGAGAAGAAGTTTACTCAATCGCCATTTGTCTTATTGAGTATCTTGGTGATGCATTTCACAAATTTCCAATTCAAATTTATGGCACAGATATTTGCGAGCCAGCCATTAAAATTGCAAGACTTGGGAGTTACCCAGAAAGTGCATCTCGAAATATTTCACCAGAACGTCTTGATCGGTTTTTCATCAAAGATAATGGCCGGTACCGAATTACAAAAGCCGTCAGAGACTGTTGTATATTTTCAATTCAGGATGTGACCAGTCATCCACCGATAAATCGCCTGGATTTACTGAGTTGCAGAAATTTGATGATTTACCTAGGGCCAACTGTTCAAAAAAAGCTTATGGAGACATTCTATTACGCTTTAAATCCAAACGGATTTCTTATGTTAGGCTCGTCCGAAAGTGTGGGTTCGTCAGCGAACTTATTTGCGATAATCGACAAAAAAAACAAGTTATTTATTAAAAAAGGTATCCCGCAGTTCTCTGTGAAAACTGTCTCTCAGGAGCCACTTCAGACTTCGGTCGAAAGGCTTTCTAAAAATTCTGATAAAATCCCCTTTAAGCAACTTACCAAGATTGCTGATCCCGTAACACTTGCTGAGCAGCTGATGTTAGAAAAGTATTCTCCGGCTTGGGTTTTAGTAAATCAATCGTTAGACATCGTCCAATTTCGCGGCGCCACAGATCATTATATTGCTTCAGCTTCTGGTCAGCCCACGTGGAATCTCATAAAGATGCTTAGAGATGGTCTTGCTCCAAGTATTCGAGTTTTAATTCATTCGGCTCAAAAAGATATGAAGCCCAGTCGGAAAAATGGACTTAAAGTAAACTCTAAACCAATTCCTCGTGTGGTTGATGTTGAAGTGATTCCTCTAATGCCGACCCCTCAGGATTTTTTCTTCCTTATTGTTTTTGTCGAATCAAAAGATACACAAAAATCTCTTTCAAAAGAAAAAATACAAAAGCGTAAATCAAATGAAAAAGATCCTATTCTTCTTGAAAATGCAGCCTTAAAAGAGGAACTGGCTCTGACTCATAAATCACTACAGTCCATCGTCGAAGACCAGACGGCAACCAGCGAAGAAATGCAAAGTACGAATGAAGAGGTCCTATCCGCCAACGAAGAATTGCAAAGTACGAATGAAGAGCTTGAAACGGCTAAGGAAGAATTGCAATCCACCAATGAAGAATTAACGACATTGAATGATGAACTTACGAACAGAAATAATGAATTAGATCATTTAAGTAATGATCTAATGAATGTACTCAGTAACGCAAATGTTTCTATCGTTATGGTAGGATCAGATTTGCGAATTAGGCGTTTTACACCTATGGCTGAAAAACTTCTAAATTTAATTCCAACGGATGTCGGAAGAATACTTACTGAAATAAATTTTGGATTTAATATTAACAAACTAGAAGAACGCGTTGGCAGCGTTATTAGAACTATGGATACATTTGAAGCAGAAATTCAAGACCGACAGGGCCTTTGGTATTCCATTAGAATTCGCCCCTACAAAACAATTGACAATAAAATTGATGGAGCCGTACTAGTTTTTGTAAACATTAATGATGCTAAAATTAAGCAGAACTTAATTGAAGACGCCAAAAGATATTCCGAAGGTGTGATTCAAACAGTTCGTGATCCACTTGTGGTTCTTGACAAAGATTTACACATTGAAAGGGCGAACCAAGCCTTTTACGACACATTCAAAGTCACTGAAAAAGAAACAATCGGGCACACTTTTTACGAAATTGGAAATCAACAATGGGATATACCCGCATTGAAAACGCTTTTAGAAGATGTATTGCCAAATAAGTCCGAAATTAGAAACTTTGAAGTCAGTCATAAATTTGAACAAATAGGCGATAAAATTATTATTCTTAACGCTCGAACTCTAGAATGGGAAGGTCAAAAAAAGCATCTTATACTTATTGGTCTGCATGATCTGACTGAACGAGAACACAAAAGAAGCCAGCTTACGAAAGAATGATGGATCAAAAAAATTCACCTAATAACAATCCTAGACGAATGACCCGAGACGAATTGTCTCAGCGATTGCATGACCTTCAAGCTACTTCTGAAAATAAAAGTCATCTTGGAAAAATAAGAGAAACCGAACTGCAAGCTGTTCTACATGAACTGGAAGTCTATCAAATTGAGCTCGAGATGCAGAACCGAGAATTGCGCGATTCAAGATTAGAACTTGAAGAATCCCATGAACGCTATGTTAATCTTTACGATTTTGCGCCCGTAGGTTACCTGACGTTGGATGCACGTGGCACAACGAAAGAGGTCAACTTAACCCTATGTGGAATGCTGGGGATTGAACGCAAGTGGCTTATTGAGCATTCGTTTGCTCCGTGGGTTCTATCTTCTGATTTACCGGTTTTTCGAGATCACATGAAGAAATGTCAAACAAGTGATGACAGAATCATTTCGACACTTCAGTTAATTTGTAAAGATAAGCAACTGATTACTGTTGAACTGAAAAGTGTTTCTACTACAAATCCCGGAGCTTACAGGGAAGAAATGAAAACTATTAGAACTGCTGTTATTGATATTACTAAGAAGAAAGAATTTGAAAATGAACTTTTTATCTCATTAGAAACTTTAAAAAAAGAACGCAAATTGCGCGAACTTTTCGTTTCGACTTTGACTCATGATTTACGAACTCCGCTAGCTTCGGCTATGTTGGGTTCACAGCTTATCATTCGAAACTCTAAGCCGGGTGATCAAAATATTTTTTTAGCTACTCAAATTTTTGAAAATACTAAACGTATGGATATTATGATTCAGGATTTACTTGATGCTAACCGTATTCGAGCAGGCGAAAAGATCACCTTAAAACGAGAAGAATGTGACCTTGCAATTCTTGCGAAGAATACCATTGAAATACTTAAAAGTATTCATGGCGATAGATTTAAACTTACTTCTACTGATCCTTGCCACTGTTTTGTAGATCCAATGGGACTTCGCAGAGTCTTTGAAAATCTATGTAATAATGCCGTTAAGTATGGAAGCCCCAACACACCAATAACTATAACAATTGAGCGGTTAAATTCTAAAATTCAACTTACGGTTCATAATGAAGGTCCAGTGATTTCAAGACGAGATCAAACAATACTTTTTAATCAGTTCCAAAGGACTGAGTCTGCTGAGTCTGGTGGAAAAAAAGGTTGGGGTATTGGCCTTACTTTAATTCGCGGACTTGTTGAGGGCCACGGCGGTACAGTTCGGGTAGAAAGCGAAATTGATAAAGGCACGTCTTTTATTATTGAATTACCACTAGAAAAAAAGTCATAATCCTTGCGATTTCTCCGAAAACTTAGCTGGTGCGAACCCATCGATTTGAAAAAAAGAAAACTGAAAAAAGAATCCCTAAAATTCCAATAGGCAGAAGATAGCCCAGTATTTCTTTGGAGATTCCGGTTTTATGTTGATCTGCAGACAAAAGCTCTGCTTTAAGTTTAGCCGGTGAAATATCAGATCCATTTAAAAGTTTATTATTCCACAAACCAGGGCCAAGAATTGAAACTATGTCAGGGTGTGCAAATTCTTGAGCTTGCGGATCAAGCACCGTTCGAACACCCAAAGTTTGAAGGATTTTCGTGGTCGTGAGCGGAGTTGCGCGAGCAATCATCCACAGCGGGGGGATCTGATGCATTTCACGAAAATGTTTTAGATCTTTGCTTGAATCTTTGGAATCGAAAGAAAAAATAAGGACCCGGTAATTGTTTATATCTGCACCACTCAAAGGCAGATCATGCTCTAATTTTTTTATAATAAGCGGACATGTCGAACTGCACTTGGCATAGACCGGCACTAAAAGAAATGAATGCGCAGAAAATTCACGTAGTGAGTGACTTACGCCCATCTCATCTTCGATGACAAGATTTTGGTCTAGCTCAAATTCTTTTTGGGTTGGATTCCCTTGGGCCGGTACAATTTCTGAAAACAAGATTAAGAAAAGTATAAAAAAAAATTTCTTCACTTTGTTTCAACCGCCGCAGGACTATCCGGCGAGAATATTTTTGAGCCTGGTATCTTGTCATTTAGAATTTGTATGATTGGCGGAGCATACGCAATCACGACAGCCACTACCGCGGCGATCACCCAAGGCGTAAAGTTCTCGACCCAAGTGACTTTTTCGTCGTGAACAACTTCAGACATCGGAAGTTTTAACAAAATGGGGTCACTCCATTTCACCTTAGAGCGCGTAGCAAGCGTTGCAAAAACCACGTAAAAATAAATGGCCATCGCGACTGTCATCAGCACTCCGCCGAAAAGTGCAATCACCGAAGGCGTTAACCACTCGGGATGATACGAAGGCGATGCGGGATCCAATAGACTCAAACCCAAATTTGTTCTTCTGGGCATTCCTTGAAGCCCAGTGATAAAAGTGCTTCCAGAAGATATGTAAATTCCAAACATCCAAATCCAAGGGACCGAGACAGTCAGTTTTTTGTATTTCAGATTCTTCCCCGTCAGTTGCAAAATAAGAAAAAGCGTCATGCCGATAAAAGAAAGAAACACAGGACCCGCCACCGTCATATGAAAGTGGGCTGGTAACCAAGCTGTGTTATGCACAACCCGATTCATTGAGTACGACGCATTCACGATACCTGTAATCCCACCAAAAATAAATATCAGCAGACCACAAAAAAAGTATCCGAACAGCCAACGTTCAGAGTCAAAGTAAGGCAATTTCTTCCACCATCCAAACAGTCCTGTGCCCCCTTTTTTTCGAGCTGCATATTCCAGCGAGGCCGCAACAACGAAGGCCGTCATAAAGCTTGGGAAGGCCACCAAAAAAGTAAGAATCGAATGAAAAAATTTGTAGGACGAATTAATACCAGGCTCGGTAAACTGATGATGCAGCCCCAGCGGCGAAGAAAAAACTATAAACCACATAAAAGCCAACCGCGCACCGAAATCAGTATATAATTTTCCGCCCGCAACCTGCGGAAGCATGGTGTAGTACATCACGTAAGCCGGAAGAATCCAGAAATAAACCAAGGGATGACCAAAAAACCAAAATAGGGTTCTAGCCAACACCACGTTCACGGTAGGTACCAGTCCCAGCGACCACGGTAAAAGTAGAACGATCACTTCATAAGCCACCGGCAAAGTCGCAATCATCCAGACGATAAATGTCGCGAAAATTCCAACAACTGCAAGCGGGGTTTTCTTGTCACGATTTAATTTTCGCCATTTCAAGTAGTTTGGAATCCAACTGAAAAATCCAATCCAGGATCCAACAATAAGTGCGACTAAGCCAAAATAAAATGAAGGGTGCGCTTTCAGCGGCGGATAAAAAGTGTAAAGAACTGACGCTTTACCACTAAAAATGGCAACTGCCGTTGATAAAGTTCCGCCAATCATTAAAACAGCAGAAGTTGTAATGGTCTTCATTGGCAGAGGTAAATTCAAACA
>JAYTHR010000536.1:0-2511 GCA_043732425.1 Bdellovibrionales bacterium | reverse complement strand
CTCGAAGAGATCATCACACCATTAGGTGATGAAATGTATTTAATACCTTCAAATTTACAGAATTTATACTTAGATAAAGTATTAAATAATGTCTCTATGATAAAAAACTCAGCTACGAAACTAATAAAAGAATTAGAAGAAAAATTTGGAGATGGCTTCGTCTTGATTGTGGATGCTCCTCCTGCCCTATCAGCCTTTAATCAAAGTTTAGTTGTGGCTATGGCTTCGTTAGATAAAGAGAAATACAATGCTAAGCTTGTTTCTCCGATTCGCTCACTGGACACTTATGGAATACAGGCAAGTGTAATAACGATAACTGAGGCAAGAGACATTTGTTCGGCTTTCAATTTACCAGAACCGACTATTTATTCTTTTTTAACTATGTATAACAGAGTGGGCAAGACTTCGGTCGAGATTCTAAAAAGAGTTTTAGAAAATCAAATCATAAAAGACACTCTCCCCCTGTTTCAGGGTAGTTGTCGTGTAAGTTAATTAATCATAAGGGGTGCGTGTTTAGGATAACGCATGGGAACAATGAAACGATTTAGTACGGAATTCAAAGAAGCCATTGTTAAAAAGTTAATTGCAAGAGGAAACAAGACTGTTGAGCAGTTTTGTGAAGAAAATGGAGTAGCGATAAGTACTGTTACCCGCTGGCAGTCCGAGTGTGCTAACGTTCCAAGAATGAATTTCAAAAAAAACAAATCAAAATTATCTTCGGAAAATATTTTAAAAATTGTTGTTGAAACGTATTCGTTAAGTGACGAAGAACTTGGTTTGTATTTGCGTAAGAATGGTCTTCACAGTTCACAGATAGCTGAATGGCGTTTGGGATTTTTAACTTCACTGAGCCAACCCAAACTAAATCCGAATAAAAAAGATGAGCGTGATTTTAAAATCAACGATTTAGAGAAAAACTTACGTAAAAAAGATGCGGCATTAGCTGAAGTATCGGCGTTATTGATTCTCCAAAAAAAAGCCAATTTATTATGGCCCGATCCGATCATGGGCGAGGCGTATTAACATTACCCGAAGATCGAAAAAACATTTTACTGTTAGTTGGCGAAGCTGTGGCATCTGGCTGCAGCCAGCACCGGGCCTGTGATGCGTTTAACTTGGAAGAGCGCACATTGCAGCGCTGGCAAAAAAATGCTGTTGATGGCCGCCATGGGCCGCTGACGGCGCCTGCCAATAAGCTAACAAATGCGGAAAAAGATTTAGTAATCAAAACTGCGATTAGTCCGACATACGCCGATTTAAGTCCGCATCAAATTGTTCCAAAGTTAGCTGATCTTGGAATTTTTATTGCCAGCGAATCTACATTTTATCGTGTGTTGCAATCGGAAAGTATGGCCGTACATCGTGGCAAAGCATCACCACCACGTGTAGTTGCGAAGCCCATGGCTTACGAAGCTGTACGCCCAAACCAGATCTATAGTTGGGATATAACTTATTTGCAAAGTTCTATAAAAGGCCAATTTTATTATTTATATTTATTCTTGGATTTGTTTTCTAGAAAAATAGTTGGCTGGGATATCCACGCCACGCAAGAATCAAGTTTATCGGCACTGTTACTTGAAGACATTTGTGTGAATGAAAAAATCAACAAACATCAACTTGTTATCCACGCTGATAATGGTGGTCCGATGAAAGGTGCCACGATGTTAGCGACGATGCAGAAACTTTGCGTGGTTCCATCGTTTAGTAGGCCCAGTGTCAGTAATGACAATCCGTTTTCTGAATCACTTTTTAAGACGATAAAGTACTGTCCGATTTATCCAACAAAGCCTTTTGAAAATATCGCCGCCGCAAAACTTTGGATGGAAACATTTGTTCAGTGGTATAATGAAAAGCATTTGCACAGCGGAATTAATTTTGTAACGCCTGCGTCAAAGCATTTAGGGTTAGACATTGAATTATTAAAAAACAGGAATGTAGTTTATGAAAAAGCGAAAGAAAAAAATCCGAATAGATGGTCGGGAAAAACACGAAACTGGGATCCAATTGCCGTTGTCAAATTAAATCCCTTGAAAGAAAAACAAAACCAAAGTACGAATATAAAACTTCAACAAGCGTGTTGATCAAACACGACAACTATCCTGAAATTTTCCGACGGGGTATTGGAATCCAAGAAAAAGTCCCTCACAAGCTCTTGTTTCAGGAGATAATTCAAATAAATTCTTCCCCTCGTAAAGAACTTCTCCTTGTGTGATTTCATAACCTTCTCGTCCAGCTAAAACGTTAGCCAGGGAACTTTTCCCAGAACCATTTGGTCCCATAATCGCGTGGACCTCACCTGAATTGATCTCTAAATTGAGACCCTTTAAAATTTCCTTGCCATCGACTTTTACGTGTAAATTTTTGATTGAAAGCATCACTGATTGTCCTTTTGTTAAATTATCCAACACAACCCTCAAGACTAACGCTGAGAAGTTTTTGTGCCTCGACCGCAAATTCCATGGGTAGTTTTTTTAAAACTGCTTTACAAAATCCATTGACGATCATTGAAAC
>JAYTHR010000535.1:0-2513 GCA_043732425.1 Bdellovibrionales bacterium | reverse complement strand
TTGTGCCAGTCGATTGCTTAGGCCTTGTGCCACATGATTGCTAGGATCGTGTGCCACCCAATTGCCGTCGTGTTGTGCCACGTTATATTTAAGTTTTGAGCGGTTTTATCGCCAATTGATCCTTTGCTGTCTGACATTAAAGTCAAACAACAAAGGGGATCAACAATGGCGGGAAACGGGCTCGACGTGAAAGAAATTGATGAGATCAAAAGGCTTTTAAATTTAGGCTTCACCAACCGCCAAATCGCCAGGTCGATAAATGTTCACCGCAATACCGTGAACAAATATGTTGAACGAATAAACGAGAAAAAATCTTGCGAGAATTTTGTAGAGCCGCCGCCTGCACCGACGTCACCTGGTTGGACGAGCCAAGTTGACTGGGAGAATGTCAGATCTGAATTTTTAAAAGGTGTGCCGCTCAATATTTTGCACGAAGAGCTGGTTGAGTCTGGCAAAGTGTCTATTCTTTACAATGGCTTTTGGAGACAAGTTAAAAAACGTCTTGATCTCTCTCTGGCTACGATGGTTCGAGTCTTTAAACCAGGAGAGCGCATTGAGATTGACTATGCCGACGGCATAGAGATTTTAGATCCTGTGACTGGTGAAATTAAAAAGACTCAGTTCTTCGTAGGGGTTTTGTGCCAGAGCCGTTATACATTCGCTGAGTTTACCTGGACGCAATCGAGTTCAGACTTTCTACAGTCGCATGTGAATATGTTCGAGTACTTCGGTGGCAGCACGCAAGTGCTGTCGCCGGACAATCTCAAGAGCGCGGTCACAAAAGCTCACAGATACGATCCTGTGATCAATCAGGCCTACACAAGGTTGGCTTCACATTACGAGATCGGCGTTGTGCCAGCACGAGTTCGAACGCCGCAAGATAAAGCGATTGTCGAGCGAACCATTCAAATTTTTCAAAAATGGTTTTTCATGAAGGTTCGCTATCGAACTTTCACGTCACTAGTTGAACTGAACAAATGTCTAAATGAGCATTTAATTATTTTCAATAATAAGATTCACCGCATTTTTAAAAGAACCCGAACTGAAATGTTTCAAGACGAGAAGCCACACTTAAGAGAGCTTCCAAATGAAGCCTACAAAGTTGCAACTTATCATAAAGCTACGCTGAGACGAGACTGTCACTTGAGCTTTGATAAAAACAACTACTCTGCACCACACTGGCTGAGGGGAAAAGATTTAGATGTTTGGGGGACGTCAAAAACTGTTGAGATATTTTGTGATCTCGAGCGCGTTGCGGTTCATGCAAGAGGCAAAAGCCAAAATAAATTTGTCACCGATCCAAGTCACTATCCCGAAAGCCATCAGGCTTTTGCCGAAGAAGATGTTCAAAAAATAATTTCAAGAGCCACGGTGATTGGATCCGAAACAGAGAAGCTGATTCGTTCACTCTTTGACGGTGCCCAGCCATTGAGATACTTGCAGAGATGCCAAGGTATTTTAGCTCTGAGTTGGAAGTACAACTCTCAACTTCTCGAGCAAGCATGCAGATCTGCAAACCAATTCAAAAATACACGTATCGATTATCTCGAGAGGGTGATCAAAACCAAGAAAGGAGGCGAAACAAAAACAGAGGCCATAATAGATCGTGCGCACAACCCTCACTTACGGGGAATAAATAATATTCACTAAAACCAAGGAGAAAAAATGTTAGACCAAACTCGCAATCAAATGAATCAATTAAAACTTTATGGTATGCTTAAGTCGCTTGATCTGAGGATGCAAGAGTCTCTTAATCACGGTTGGGGACCAGGAGATTTACTCTCAGCGCTGGTAACTGACGAGTCAACTCACCGCGAAAGCACAAAGATATTAAAACGTGTGAGAGCTGCAAATTTTAGAACAAATGCAGATCTTGAGTCTGTAGACTACACAGCCAAACGTACACTCACTAAACCGATGGTGAAGGATTTAATGATGCTCGATTTTATTAAAAATTCGCCACGAAATCTTTTGTTCATTGGCCCAACTGGAGTCGGCAAGACGTTTCTCTCAACTGCATTAGGGCATCATGCCTGTAGACACGGATACAGTACTCACTTCCAGGGCATTAGCGTCTTGATTGAAAGACTCACGATGTCTCGCACAGATAACACCTATCTAAAGCTGAGAGATCGTTTGATCAAATTTGATTTACTCATCATCGACGATATTGGTTTGAAAAAGTTGCCGCCAGAATTTGTTCAAGATCTGCATGATATTTTAGAAGAGCGCCAAGAAAAATGTACGGTCATCACAAGCCAGTTACCACTCAGAAACTGGAACGAAATTATTGAAGACCCGCTGGCTCTCGACACCATCGTCGACAAACTCAAACACGGCAGCCTCGAAATGGAAATTGAGGGTGATTCTTACAGGAAGGTGAAACGTCAACGGCAAAAACTTGACAATTGAATTGCGCCGGAGGAAGTTGCGCACAACTTACCGCCGCTCAAGAATTTATGAGTGGCACAACATCACGCAATCGCGTGGCACAAACCTCGGCAATTCGACAC
>JAYTHR010000534.1:0-2526 GCA_043732425.1 Bdellovibrionales bacterium | reverse complement strand
ATTCAAATGATTTTGTAAACTACATGAATAAAATTAAACCACCCTTCGCGGACGGTAGCCGGGCCTGGATCGCTAATTTGATTGGAACTACGCAGGGGCAAACGTGCGACAACCTGGGTGGGTATTTGGCTATCGGCGTGAACTATCTCAGATTAGTGACGTCATCTAACGGAATTAAAGAATCGATTTGTTCCGGGGATTTATCATTAGCCGTTTCGAATATTAAAGCCCGAATTATTGATCAACTGACGCGCTTCAAATTAAAATCAGCCCCCATAAAGACTTCTATTCGCGTCACTATTTCCGGACGAACTATTACCGAAGGTAGCGTGGACGGTTGGACTCTTGAAAATGAAATGGTCGGTACGCGCACTAATTATTTTATTCAGTTTCACGGAGCGGCTATTCCCGCCGCCGACGAAGCCGTGAACGTCGACTTTACGTTGGCAGGCGCCACTTAATTTTTCTGAATAACCATGATCCCGGGCCCCGAAGAAGGTGCCGGAATCGGAACGTCTCGTGGAGTCAGTGGCGTTAATGAACCATCTGCAGGATTACGGCTATAGGCACTGACAGAGGGAACATTGCTAGTATTACAAGTGTAGACAAATTTGCCATTCGTATCCACGCGAATATCGTTTGGCCCGCCACCAGAATCAGCTTCAGAGGCCTTTGTAATGGCTCCGGTCGTTTGATCAATATTGTAAACGATCACCTTTTTAGGATCGCCGGCAACCGTAGAAAAAGCGGTTCCGTAAAGTTGAAAACCATCCGGTGAAATATTGGCTCCCGAGCCACCATTATCTACATAAGGTGTGGCTGAATTATTTAGGACGGGAATTCCAATTCCAGTCAGTACGCCGGTCACTTGGTCTATACTGTAAGCGGCGACGCGTTTTTGACCTGTCAGTCCCATGTAAATCCATTTACCATTTTGATGAGCGGCAATGCCGTCTCCAGTATTTGAGAAACTACCGTTCGTATTTTTAAATGGGCTACCTGGAAGTAGTGTTAAAGCGCCGGTAACTTGATCGATACTAAACCCCGCGACTCCACCAACACCGCCCATAGAGGCGACATATAGAAATCGTCCTGAAGGTTCAATGACAATTCCGTTTAAAGTTGTTGCCGAACCATCAGCGTACGGACTTCCGGCAATAGAGGTCAGCGTTCCATCGGCAGCGACGTTGAAACCGCTGATATTATTTGATGTTTGATTTGTAACGTAAAGAAAATTTCCTGAGGGATGAAAAAATAAACCATTCGGAGCCGTTCCGCCAGCTGCAACCGGAGTACCCAGGGCCGTTAATTTTCCGTTCTGTGGATTGATTGTATAAATAGAAATTGTGTTTGAGGAAACATTCGCCACATAAATAAATTGATTGTTAGGACTGATAACGGCGCCGTAAGTTCCATTGTTACCGGCGATCGAAAATGGACTTCCGCCGATTGTCAAAAGGGCTCCCGTTGCGGGGTTCTGAGCGTAGGCATAAACTTTTCCCGGAGTTTCTTGCGAACCTAAATACAAAAATGAGGCGTAAGAAAACTGTAACGCGGCGGCCGTTGTCGAGGGGTCAACGACACTTGTTCGACCATCTTGATTTTTTATAGAAATGTCAAAAACACCGTTTTGAGCTTTACCCGCGGTGCACGAAATGGATTTGGCATCGGCTGAAATAACGGGGTTCGTACACTCGTACGGTCCGATAAAAACCCGCGCTTTAGGGAAGAAATTTTTTCCCGTAATAGTCACCGGGCAGCCGCCCGAAATACTGCAGTAAAGAACCGCAGTTCCATTGGCAGTGATGCCGCTAACTGTGGCGATATCGTTGGACGGAGCGAAACTGGGTTGCTGATCAAAATTTTTAGCACAGTGGGTATAGGAAATTATCAGCGCAAAAAATAGGGCTCCGGAATAACTTACTCTTTTTACGTTAAAGCTAGAAAACATAATCTACTCCCGAGATTTATCTCAAACTACTTACTTGAGAAGTTTGTAAATACGATTCCAACAGACATACGTGTCCATTTGACTGCTGCAGACGGTGCCGGAACAGAAGTGCTAAAAGTTTCTGTTGTGTAATCCAAAACAAATCCAAAATTCTTTTTAATCTGCCGGTAATACTGGACGGATAGGCCGCCACCACCGCTATACGTCGATGAGGCACCAGATGATGTGGGCTTAGTTAAAGCGTACGTGTCTGAAAGGCGATAAATAATTCCCGCCGATTGCTTGCCATCATAATATTCTAAACGGACTCCAAGAGCGGTGCCTTTTCCAGATAAATTCTGCTGTCCGGGAATTGATGCCGGATCTGCTGTTTGGCCGGCCATATTGTATTCATAATTTAATCCCACGCGAAATTTCTTTATGTTAAAACCACCGAATAAAATAATCGGGGTGTGAAGCATAGCGCGATCGGGAACGTCCGAGCCGTTACCCATATTTCCTTGGCCAAATAAAACCATAGCACCGGCTGAAAATTTTCCCGGACCGCTTTGGGCGAAAGTGAAATTGGAATAAAA
>JAYTHR010000533.1:0-8610 GCA_043732425.1 Bdellovibrionales bacterium | reverse complement strand
TATTGTTCACGCGCATGCGATTTTTCGACAGCACTCCTATTGGTCGCATTCTGCAGCGATTTTCCCGAGACATTGAATCTGTCGATATCCATTTGCAGTGGAGTTTTGATCACACGATTCACTCATTGTTTCATATCACAGTTTCTTTCTTGCTGATTGTTTTGATTCTACCCTTGGTGATCGTTTTTCTAATTCCGGTCCTTTTTATTTATTACCAAATTCAGAATGACTATCGGCGGGTTGCGCGCGAAGCAAAGCGTTTAGATTCCGTAGCTAGGTCACCTCGGTTTGCGCACTTTAAAGAAACGTTACAGGGCCTTTATGTGATTCGTGCTTTCCGGCAGACAGCGTGGGCCGAGAGCCAATTTTTTCAGAAGATGCGCTATTCTCAGCAAATGTTTTACACCCATTACATGGTGAACCGTTGGTTCTCGGTCCGTATTCCCCTGATCGGGGCGGCAATCTCGAGCCTGACCTGCCTCGTGATTGTATTTAGCAGCCATCATGGCTATTTAAGTGCGGGCACGGCAGGATTAGTTACGATTTACGCACTTGATTTTTGGCGCCATTTAAATTGGGGAGTTAGAATATTCTCCGAGTTAGAATCGCGCATGACTTCCGTAGAACGATTGCAATTTTACACGCACTTACAGCACGAAGAAAAAACAAATTCCGAACTGCCTGCCGTTTTATGGCCTCAATCAGGCCAATTAGAATTTAGGAACGTCAACGTTCGCTATGCCGCTCATCTGCCATTAGTTTTAAAGAATGTCAGTTTTATTATTCCTTCCGGAGCCCGCGCAGGATTGATCGGGCGAACGGGATCAGGTAAATCCACAATTTTCCAAACGGTTTATCGATTCGTGGATATTGATGACGGGGATATTCTATTGGATCATCACTCGATTCAGAAGCTACCTTTAGAAGTTTTACGAAAAAATCTAGCGGTTATTCCTCAGGATCCGAATCTATTCATGGGAACCTTACGACGAAATATTGACCGCTATGAGGAAGCCAGCGACGAGGCCATCTGGCACGTGTTAAATAAAGTCTCGCTAGAAAGTTTTGTCCGTCATTTGCCAAATCAACTTCATTTCAAGGTCGCTGAAAATGGAGCTAATCTTTCTCAGGGTCAAAGGCAGCTGATCTGTTTGGCGCGCGCCTTACTGATGAAAGTAAAAATTATTTTTCTAGATGAAGCCACCGCAAGCGTCGATGTCGATACAGACGCCTTAGTACAAAAAGTCATTCGTGATTCTTTAGAGGGAATTACTTTGGTGACGATCGCTCATCGACTTTCGACCTTAGATGGTTACGATATGATTCTTGAATTACAGAACGGGCAAATGCGCTCACTCTAACTGCGGCGGTAAACTTTTTTCCGCTTTGGCGCCCAACTCTTTGAGTTTCTCGACCTGAGAAATTAAATTCCCGCGGCCCGTCGACATTTTGCTAGTAATATCCGCATGCACTTTTGAAGCTGAATTTAATCTTTCACCCATCACTTCAATATCTTTTACGATTCCTGCAAATTTATCATAAAGCTCGCCACCGCGTTTAGCGATTTCAAGAGCATTTTTTTGTTGCCGTTCTTGTTTCCACAGCGAAGCGACAGTACGTAAAGTGGCTAACAGTGTTGTCGGACTGACGATCGCAATATTTTTATCCCAAGCATTTTCAAATAAATCGGGTTTTAACTTAAAAGCCATAGCAAAAGCGGGTTCCAAAGGCATAAAAAGCATGACGAAGTCAGGAGAAATCACTTGTTCGGCTAAGTGATATTTTTTTTCTGACAAGTCATTAATATGTCTTTTTAAAGATTCAACATGAGCCAGCGCGAACTTTTCTTTTTCGATCATATTTTCGCATGAAACCGAAGCTTCATAGGCGACTAGGGTCATTTTTGAATCGACGATCAAATGCTTTCCATCGGGAAGCTTGACGATTACGTCAGGTCGTAAAATTTCTCCGTTAGAGCCCCGAATAGTTTCTTGGGTTAAGAACTCTTCTCCTTTTCGTAGGCCCGAACGCTCTAGAATATTTTCTAAAATCATTTCTCCCCAGTTTCCCTGGGTTTTGTTTTCGCCTTTTAATGCTAAAGCTAAGTTCTGCGCCTCTTTCGACATTGTTTGGTTCAGTTCGATCAGTTTAGCGATTTCACCTTTTAATTGACCACGTTCGAAACGCTCGGTCGAGTAAGTGTCGCTGACCTTCTTTTCAAATTCTTTGATTCGCTCTTTCAAGGGATCCAGAATAGAGGTCAACTGCTTCGAGTTTTGATCATCGAACTTCGACGTTTTTTCGTCAAAAATTTTCTGCGCTAAATTTTCGAACTGTAACGTCAATTGAGTCTGCATTTGTTGGTTCTGTTGCTTTTGAACCTCGACCGATTGCTGACCCAATTCAAATTTTGTTTTCCAAGTTTCAGTTAAAATTCTTGCTTTTGCCGCGACAACAAACCCCACGATAACGGCGCCCAGCACAAAGCCAATAGTAGCAGCAATCCAGATCATAATTACTCACTTTCCAAGGTCAGAATCAAAATAAATAGACGTTCTCAGGCTAGCAGAAATCTGCTAGCTTGTCCCTATGACAAATTTTCAAGCATGGATTTTAGCAGCGCGTCCGAAAACTCTTTCGGCTTCCGTGGTGCCAATAGTAGCTACCGCCGGGATGGTTCATGGCCTAACGGGACATCTTGAATGGTGGATTATTATCTTTGCGCTCTTTTCAAGCTTTTGTATTCAGATCGGCACAAATTTCGTAAACGACGCCATGGATTTTAAAAAAGGGGCTGACACCGAAAAAAGAATCGGCCCCATGCGTGTCACTCAACAAGGGATTTTTAATTTTCGCCAAGTTATGATCATGGCCTCACTTTTTTTTGCAGCGGCTATCCTATTTGGAATACCGTTGGTTATTCATGGCGGATGGCCCATTGTCGCCATCGGCGCGGTCTCGGTTCTGATGGGATATGCGTACACATCGGGTCCATTTCCTTTAGCGTATAAGGGTCTCGGGGATTTATTTGTAGTTATCTTTTTTGGATTAGCAGCTGTCTGCGGCCTTAATTTTTTGCTGACAAATCAGTGGACGCTGAATGCTTTGGTATTGGGTTTACAAATTGGTTTCTTAAGCACGGTTCTTATTGCCATAAATAATTTGCGCGATATCGATTCGGATCGGGAAGTGAATAAAAGAACTTTAGCGGTCCGGCTAGGAAAAGCGGGTGGGCGTTTTTGGATAGGCTTTTTATGTATTGCTCCGTTTCTGATGGGGTACTACTGGCTCAGCCTTCATTTATGGTGGGTTTATATTATTCCACTTTTTAGTTTTCCTTTGGGTTTATCGATCGCAAAAAAAATATTTCGAACCGAGCCGAGTGCGGCTTATAATAAATATCTCGCCATGGCTTCAGCCTACAGCTTGTTATTCAGCATTCTTATTGCCATTGGATTTCATATTCCATGAAAATTTTAACCTCGCCGTATCAGCTCAGAAAAAAAACTAGCTTGAATGCTGTGGATAAGACGCCCTTTGAAGAAGGGGTTCTTATCAAGGTCGAAGATGAAGCTGGTTACTGGGGAGTCGCTGATTTGAAGCCTTGGCCTAGCCTGGGTGATCCTTCACTCGGCGAAGAATTGGAAAAAAAAGGATTACTGTTCCAAAGAAGCCTTCACTTGGCCCGCGAAGATCTCATCGCCAGAAAAAATAAAATCAGCCTGCTTAAAAATGTAAGTGTCGAGAACAATTGGCTCTTAACTTCGCTAAACCAGTTGGAATCGATTTCATTACTTTCAGGTACGGTGAAAATAAAAGGAGATCAGCAGGTTCTAAAACTAGCTACGAAGCTTGACCTGTTTGTCGAGAAATTTCCGGTCACCCTGCGAATCGATTTTAATGGCGTTCTGAAACCTGAAGAATTTGAATTATTTCTGAATTCAATTTCCTCGAACACTTTAAAAAAAATCGAGTATATCGAAGATCCGACGCCTCGGGTTGATGGCAACTGGGAAGTCTGGAATCAACGTGTGCCCTTGGCGATCGATTTTGCTCAAGGGGAATGGCACAGTTTAAAAAAGGCGTGGACCTATTTAATTATAAAACCATCGCGCCAAGATGCTGAGGCCCTAATAGCCGCCTGTCTTGGTCAGGGTAAAAAATTTACGCTGACCTCGGCGATGGATCATCCGGTCGGAATAGCCCACGGGCTTCGCTGGGCTCAAAACAGTCTTCAGCGCTGTAGTGGATTTTTGACATTGGGGCTTTATGAGCTATCAGTATTTAATGATTCTCTTATAACTGAAGAAAATAGAATCCGCATTTCTGAAAAAAATTTAGCTGAGCATGGAATTGGGATGACAGAAGCCTTAAACAAGCAAGTCTGGCAACCCCTATGAATCAACTTTCGCTTCAACCCTTCAATTTTTTAGAAAATGCATTTAATCAAATGCTGGTAAATCCACGATCGCCCGAAAAAGATAAAAAAGACCAGGCCGATTTAAAAATAAGTTTTGAAAAAAAGTATGGAGATAAAAATTATTTTTTAGTTCCTAGTTCAGGGTCCTCGGGAAGTGAAAACGATAGCATTAAGCTGATTGCCCTTCATCGGGATGCAGTTATAAATTCGGCAACAAGGGTGAATTCTTTTTTTAAATTAAATTTTGAAAATCAGGTTTTAAAATTTGGAAGTGTTCTGCCGTTGTTTCATGTAGCCGCACTAGGGACGTACGCACGGGCATTTTTATTAAAGGCTACCGTGCTCCAGAGTACTTGGGACCCAGAGCACTTTGCACCTTGGATTAATCGTCATCAAATAAATATAATTTCGCTTGTACCCACTCAGCTTTTTGATTTGGTTGAAAGAAATATTGAAGCACCGCCATCGTTGCAAATTGTTTTCATCGGTAGCTCGAAGTTGAGCCCAGGGCTTCGACAAAAAGCTGGGCAGCTTCACTGGCCCTTGATTGAAACTTATGGCATGACGGAAACGGCTTCAATGATCGCAGTGGCTCAAGATAAAATGCAGGTCTTTCCGGATGTGGAAGTTACTTCGCTTGAAGGAAAGCTACGGATTAAGTGTAATTCTTTAATGACTTGTTCTGTTCAAAAAGTGAAGGGGGAAGTTCAGTTTAAAAATTTAGAAAACGGGTGGTTACAAACAGAAGATTTTGTCACCATCACCAGTGAGAAAGAAAAATACTTTCTTGAATTTTTAGGGCGCGCAACAGATTTCATTAAGATTAATGGTGAAGGAGTTTCCGTGGCGCAACTAAGGGAAATTTTTGGAAGTTTTAGTGATATCACTTTACTGGCGCTTCCAGAGCAGCGATCTGGCCATGAAATTGTTGTAATCGCAGAACAAAGCTCCGATAACCACGCGCTTTCTGAAAAAATTAAATTGTACAACGACCGGGTTCGCCCATTTGAAAAAGTTAAGAAATTATATCGGGTCTCGGAATTGTCTAGAACCAGTTTAGGGAAAATAAAATTTAAAAATTTAGAAGAAATGATAAAAGGATTAGCTTATGAAAACGTATAACACACCTTGGACAACCGGATCATTATTACTTTGTAATAAATGTGGCAAAAGCTTTGGTCAGATTGAAAATGCAGAGAATTTAAAAGCAGACTTGAAAAATTATCTTAAAGAAACTGAAAGTCATAAAAAGATTCGAGTCATGGTCAGTGGCTGTTTAAACATTTGTCAGAAGGAAGAGCAAGCCGTTGTTTTCCAGCCGACTGATGGGAAAGCACACGTATTTACGGTTGATCAGGATTATAAAACAGCGCTCGGTGAATTAAAAGAATTCTTAAATAAGAAGCTGTAATCTATTTACCCAATTTTTTTTCACTGGCTACTTCAGAAGCTAGGACGGCCTCAATTTCCTGAGCTGACCAAATTTTCCCTTTTCCAACGCCCGGGCAAAAAGCTGCGACATCCTTCGCCCACGTTTTAGCGTCGCTCATAACTTCGTTCCAAAACGGCCACGTGCGACATTGGCTGGGGCGCCCTTCGTACACGGTACAACTCTTACCTTTCAAAAACATACAGTCTGGATTCGTAGAGCTTTCTTTTAGGTGCCACACACCTTTTGTACGATCACAATATTTTTTGGTAAATTCACTAGTCCGTATTTTAAATAATTTTGCAAAACGAGCACGATCTTCTGGCGTCAAATAAACAAATCCGTATTCACCATGCGATGTACAGCATTTCCCTGAGCCCTGACACTCGAACCGAAGCCCTTGATTATAAAATTTTTCGCCTGTTTTCATACGTGCTCTACTTTCAGAAAAGGTTCAAGTTTCGTTTTTAAGCTCAGCGGAATCTCTGTTTTTTTATAGGTTTTTGGATCTAGGCACGTGTGAACCATCTTAACGACCGCGTGAACATCACGCCCCTTTTTGAATTCATAGTGCATGACAAACGATGTTGTAGAAAAGCTGGCAACAGCAACGGTAACGGAATAGGTTTCCCCAGCTAAAAAGGGCTTTTCAAAGCGGCACTCGGTCTGTTTAATCGGGACTAAATTTTCTTTATTCTGAAAGAAACTGCCCCAAGAAAAGCCTGCGGCTTGCACAAACTCTTCGAAGCAATCATGAGCGAAAGAGAAAATATGGGCAAAGTACATGATTCCTGCAGGATCAGCATGTTGGAACTTGATCTGAATTTGGGTTTTAAAGTCTTTTTCCATAGAATTAGTTTATGCCTTAGCTCGCCTTGACTCAAGACGAAGAATTAAGAAAAATCAAACTTGCCATGGTGTTTAAATTATTCTCTGAAAATGACTTTCCCGCCTATTTACCCAAACTGAACTCTCTTTACGAGGATCTGTTTTCGGGCGGGAAGGGTTTTCGTTCAAAATTAGTTGGTCTCGTAGCCGAACCCTTGGGTGTAGAAAAAAAAACTCAATTTTTACTGAACCAAACCATCGAGTTCATTCATAATGCTTCTTTACTTCACGATGACTTAGTCGATCGATCTCATCTACGCCGCGGAAAAAAAGCGGCGTGGCTTAAGTACACTCCTGAATATGCCGTACTTGCTGGGGACTACCTTTTAGCGCGGGTGATGGTCAATTTATCGGGCTACGGAAATATCAAATTGGTTCAGTACACAAGCCAGGTTATTTCTGATTTGCTGGAAGGCGAATGGCTGCAAGATTCCATCGTGGGCGATTTTTTCGTCACCTTAGAGCAACTTGATCGTATTCATAATTTAAAAACAGCTTCGTTATTCAAATGGTGCCTGCGGTCTTCTTTTATAGCCCTAGAGCAGTACGATGAAAATTTGCATCAGGTGCTGGAAGAAATTGGAACCATCCTGGGGCAACTTTTTCAACGTGGTGATGACCTGCTTGACTACGATATTCGTAACGACGAAGGAAAAGCATTACTCGGAGATTTAAAATCGGGCTATCTGAACTCATTTGGATCTTTTTTAGCAAAAAATTTATCACGGCCCCAGATTGACCAAATGATAAAATCAAAAAATTTAGACGAACTAGTTCTTTGTTTTGGTTCGGATAAAGCCAGTGGGCGAAAAGCCTTCGACCAAAAAGTTGCTGAATTTGATGCGATCAATGAAAAAATGATTCAGCTTTATCATCATCGCCTTGAAGTTCTTAAAAAATATTTAAAACCTGAAGAACAGTCCTTGGTTGAAAATTTACGTCCACTCACTGAGATATTATACTGGCGCCGAAAGCCTAAGGCTTAATATGCCATCGCGATTTGTTTCTGTTAAAAAATCAGATCCCATTTTTTTAAAGTATCTTTGGGGCCGGGCTGAAGAAGGTGTCAAAGTAGTGCCTATTCAGTCGCTCAATTCTGGCTCTGCAGAAGAAAGTGTGACTTTTGAATTTAAGCCTTTAGCAGAAATTTCGAAACCTTCGTATTTTCAGTTGATCAGCGCAATTATAAAATTAAAAAGTTTTATTTTAATTCTTTTTCCACTTTTTTTTGTACTGACTAGAAGCCTAGTTATGAACCAGATGCAGGATCCGTTTTCTTTAGCCTTTGCCGCGGCGGCGTTAATTTTTATTTTTGCAGGACTAAACATTCGAAACGATATTTCGGATCACCTTTCGGGTTTTGACTTGATCAATATTCCGTTCAGTCCTAAACCTTTAATCAAAGGCTGGATTACCGCCCATCAACTGTCACGATTGTCGTGGGTCTTAATGATCACCGGAATCGTGCTCTCTTTGCCGGTTCTAATTTTACAACAAGAAGAAATAAAAGTTGTGGCGGTTGTTGCTACTCTTTTAGTGGTCGGACAGTTTTTTGAAAAAAATTCGTATAAAGAAAAAGAGCTTGGCGAATTAATTTTGTTTATTCTGATGGGCATCGGAGTCGTTGCTGGTTTTCAAATTGCGATGGGCTCAAAAATTAATACCGAGATCTCTTTATTCGGAGTGTTTTGGGGCGCGGTTATCTTATTTTTAGTCCACATTAACAATTTTAGTCATTTATTAACGTCGACTCAGGCGGGGATAAAAAATTCTGTAACGGCACTAGGCTTCGATAAAGCTAAAAAATTTTTAATGGCGTGGTGGATTCTTTGTCTACTCACTTGGTTTTTTCTTCACTTGTACTTCACTAGCC
>JAYTHR010000532.1:0-2560 GCA_043732425.1 Bdellovibrionales bacterium | reverse complement strand
GGGGCTGGATTCGGAGTCGCGGCTGGTGCTGCTGCCGCCGCTGGCTGGGCCGTTGTTATAACGGGTGTAGGTGATGGTTGTTTTTCGTGAAGAACAGGCTCTGCGTGAGTAGTTTTTGCATCCTGTTTTTCTGTTTGTGCCGGAGCCTTATCCGTTACTTCAGTATTTTCATTAGATGTCGTAGGTTTGCGAGGTCTTTTTTTTGTGGCCTCGACGATAAC
The DNA here is from genome assembly GCA_043732425.1 of Bdellovibrionales bacterium. Lineage (GTDB taxonomy): Bacteria > Bdellovibrionota > Bdellovibrionia > Bdellovibrionales > Bdellovibrionaceae > Pseudobdellovibrio. The sequence goes on along the minus strand of JAYTHR010000532.1, from coordinate 2,339 downwards.
TTCTTTTTTTGCCAAGATGGGCTCCTTATTAACTTCAAAAGTAATTTAACTTAGATGTTTGATAATACTGGGTAAGTTAGATTCTTTACTTTTGATGACTTAAAATCCTTAAGAATTTGTTTGATTAGAACTGTCGGTTGCGACACGGCTAATATCTCTTAATTTGAAGACCAAAGTCAACAAAACAACAAAAAGCGTCTCAAAATAAGAATTCTTCAACTTTTTTAGATAGTTAACCGATAAAGCTTTGAACACCAAAAACTAACTTGGAGGTTAGAAAATGGAAACTATGAATTCACCGTCCCCGCGAACTCCATTGCATTTGGATGTTTCATTTCGCCGCAATTATGCCAGACAAGATGTGTCCGGAATTTTAAAAAATATCAGCTTATCCGGAGCATTTTTGGAAGTCGCAAGTCACGACTTAAGATTAGACGAAAAGGTAAACCTGACTTTCGTTGTTGGCTCTCGGGAAAGAAAAATAGCGGCGCAAATTGTCTGGAAAAATTCTTTAGGTGCTGGAATTAAATTTTTGCCGTTAAATAATCGTGATGTGCAGATCGTTGATGATCTTATTTATTACGTTGAGTCTCGAAGAATGGGTCAGCGTGGGATCCTAGATGGGATTCTTAAGAAAGTTTCCTAAAATTTAAATTGAAAAATAAATTGTCTTTAAAATAAAAAAAGGAGCTTTGTAAGCTCCTTTTTTTATTACTCTGCAATGATTAAAAAACTAAGATCCAATATTCATTTCATTCGACATAGCGGCAGCCTGCTCTGCGGCTTTTTTCTTTTTTCTGCGAATCAAGACAAACGCTAGTGCAGCCGTTAAAACTCCGACGGCACCTAACGACATCAACGTATCATTATCAAGTCCACCGATTCCAGTAGCAGATTCCTCTTCAGCGACATTCTTTTTCTTCTTAGCAGCACCCGGAGCGGCGGCAGCTGCTAGCTCATCCACTGGCGGCGGTGGCGCCACATCCGCAGGTGGTGGTGGTGGTGGCGGAGGTGGTGGCAAACTTGCCGCAGTTTCTGTTGGCGGTGGTGGCATCTGCGTTTCTGGTTGTGGCGCAGGCTGCGGAGGCGCTGTATTTGCGGTTGCCGCGGAATTTGGATTCGGCGGCGGCGGTAAACTTGTGGTATTTTCCGTTGGCGGTGGTGGCATTTGCATTTCTGGTTGTACCGGAGGAGACGTGTTTGCGGCTAAGTTTTGCTGGGGCGCTTGCGGCGGATCAATTAGCGTCGGCTTATCTGGGCGATTATTTTGTGCCGTGGTCATGACTCCTGATGCTGATCTCCAGTATCTTAAAGTGTCACCTTCATTTAGTTTGGCTTTAGATTCGACTGAATTTGAAGTCCATAATTCCACGTAGCCTTTGTCGTAGCCCAAAATCTGCTTAGCAACCTTTTTTAGATTATCACCTTTTTTAGCAACGTACATTTCCGGAACCATACCCATATCTTCGTAGTAAAGTAATGTTTTACCCGAATCATCTGGTCGGTTTGGCGAAACGTAGTACACTTTATCACCAGCTTTAACCGAGCGTGATTTAAGATAGCTGTTTTCCGCAGTTTTTTTCAATTCTTTAGATTTATCGGCTGCGAATATTTTTTGGCTGATATCCTTCAGTGTTTCTCCGGGGCGAGCCACGTAAACTGTGTTAACCCAACCCGAAGCTGCTTTGTAAGGAATTGTGTTTGCAATTTTTTTCAAGCCGCCGCCAGATGATTTTATTTTTGTGGTCATTGGTACGGGCTCTGTCATGGCCGTATTGGTTCCAGAATTTTCGATCACCGGAGCTGTCTCTGCCGGTTGTGCAGTGGGCTCAGTTGTCGCGCTAATTTCTTGTGGCGCCGGCGCCGTAGCGTCCGTTAAGTTTTGTGGAGGCGGAGTTTCTGCTGAGGCCCCTGGCGTCGTCGCGTTAGCTTGATCAGGAATATCCGTTAAACTGCTTTCATCAAGGGTTGGAGCTGCGGCCACATTCGCAACGGCTGAATCCGGTGAAGCACTTGTGGCGCTGTCGATCTTAAGATCCTGAGCTCCGGGCTCGGTGTTCGCTAGGTCAGTCGGGGGAGTCACTTCGCCCAAAGCGGCTTGTAAAGAAGGATCTGAATCTCCTGCAGGAGCGGCTGTTCCATCTGCGGTCGTGGCAAAGTTATCTTCCGCTTCAATTTTATCAACGTCTGAATTTTCAACCACGGCCGAGTCGTCTTGCGACTTTTTAGAGGTACAACTGGTGATCTGAAAATTGACGGCGAGTAGGGCAACTATTAGAAATAATTTTTTTGTCATGATCTCATCCTTGATAAAATTAAAGAACGTCCAGTCCTTAAAC
>JAYTHR010000531.1:0-2584 GCA_043732425.1 Bdellovibrionales bacterium | reverse complement strand
TTTTTTCCGCTTCTGAATTAACGACGCCTTCTAATTTTATAAAATCTCCGACAGCGGTGATTGAAACTTCAGGGTTATTCACATCGCGCGCGATATATTCAGCAATTTTTTTCCGGGCGACGGGGCTTAAGCTAACTAAAGACTTAATTTTATCTCCGTTTGTACTTGTGCTGTTTATTGTTTTAATGACCTGAGAAATTCGAATCAAATCTTTCGGAATTAAGGCATAACCGTCTAATAAGATAAGACCGCCCACTAATTTGAATTCAATTCCTTCGATATCACCCAATAAAGATTGCACTTCGCGCATCGTTTTTTCGATATCGTCATTGCGAATATCGTAGCGAAGTTCGACCAAAATTTGTCCGGTTTTTTTGTTGTGAATGGTGACGATACCGTTACCAACTTTTTTAGGACTGATTCGAAAGAAGTCTGTTTTCTTTATTCGCTTCATATCGAAAGCATCGACGCGACCTTTATAAACTAGCTCGATATCTGGAATCAGTAGTTCTTCATCATGATCAACGCCGTAAACTAAATTAAGAAAGCGACGAATTCGTTTCCCGTTGGGTTTTTCCGCTTCTTCATCTGTTTTTGTGGCAGTAGATTTTTCGACAGCGACGGGTGTTGCTGGGGTAGCGGGTGCCAGCGGTGCTTGCTGAGCAAAGACCGAGATAGAAAGGCTAAATATAAATAGCAAACCTGTTATTATTAGACTCATCCTACTTTTCTAACGGCCTAGATTTTTATCTACCTGGGCCATTCCCTAAGTTTGTCTGAGGCTGAACAGAAAAGCCACTGGACGGGACCAAAGCCCGGCTTTGAATTGAATCTGCTGAAGAAGCGGGTAATCGCGGATTAATCTTTCGATCATGTGGATTTCGAAGTAAAAAATAAAGACTGCTTGCGTTCGTCGACACCAAATAAATTAAGTCTTGTGCCTGCTGGATATCGGCTTCAATCGTTAACGATGTGTATTTTGTATCACCCGTTAATGTTGTTTGGATTAAATTTTTTCCTGAAGGATCTTTTTCAATCGTTCGCGGCAAATTGTTATGCACATTAACACCAGTCGCTAAAATAACCACATCCTGCATGAAAACTGTCACTTCGCGCTTTTGATTTACGCCCTTCCCAGAATCAACTAAAGCCATGATGTCGACGCGATCTCCGGGACGAATCAGGCGGGCATTCGCGCGCTCGTCACCGATTGGAATAGTTACGGCTCTTTTATTCGGAGAAACTTGAATCGCCATTCCTGTTTCGGGTCCGGGTTCAAGCACTTTATTTTTGGTAATACTTTGACCCTTTTTGATGGGAATCGCTGCCACGCCGCCCACAACATCTGGAATGTTGGTGTAAGAATCGGGCTCTAAATCGGATTTATTTCGTTCTGCATATTCAATCACGTTATCGTATATGGAATCCATCTCGCGAATATCTTCTTTGGCAATAACCACACGAACTTTTTCACCAACAGTTTTTTCCAGCTCTGCTTTTTTTTCTTGGGAATAAGAATAAAGCATAAACGTCGCAAAAACGCCGGCGCCTAAAGAGATCCATAAATTTCGAGACTCATTGGGACCCATATCTTACCTCATTGAAAAAATTCAGTTCGCACTACTTACAATCGGCATTCAAACAGATTCCATAAACGGTCTTGACCCAAACTCTGGCCGTTTGGACAGGTTGCCCCGCTTGCGGCGTCGCTTTTGATTTCATAAACCAGATATCACCTGACCCCGGATTTGATTTAAACAAATGCGAACTTTCGGTCATTCCAGTTTTGCCGTTTTTACTATCTTGAATTGAAGCCAGGTCTCTACCCGCGGTATCGGACTTATAATTAAAAGTTATTCCGCGCAAAGTGACGGGCCATTTTTTATTATCGTCTCGGTTGTCACCTAGATCTTCAGACCCATCTTGTACGGTTCCGTGAACGCGGTTATGAGTCTTGGCGTAATGAGTAGTTCCACCGCCAGGACGAAAATAAATTAAGTTGGAACGAAAACGAAATGTTTCTAATGTGTAATTATAAGAAGCAATCGAGTTTAACACGCCTGAGTGAATAGCCCCGAAAAAGCCCAGTGAAAAGTTGAAGACTAGAACTAACATAAATAGAACAGGAATCGATTCAATAATAGCCATGCCTTCTTCAGACCTGTTTTTTTTTCGCTTGTAAGAATTGACCTTGATCATTTTTTGCATCAGCAACCATTATCTTCTATAGGAACATATTTTACAGAACCGTCCGGTAGATCTGCAGGACTAAATTTTTCACCTGAAATTTTTTGTATGCCTTCGGTGAATCTTTTTTCATAAAAGCTCATGCATTCTTTTTGACTGGGGTGACGTAAGATGAAAGCCCGAATGGGAAAGGTAAAACTAGACTCTTTTGACGGATCGACGACTGAGCCCAAAAATGGAATCTTAAACCCCAGAAGTAAATTTAATTTCAAATCAGCTTTGGCACCAATCCATGGCTGTCGAAATTCTTGGGCATAATCTTTATTGTCTTTTTCAGCACCTAACTTCGAACTTAAATCCGAGTCGATTTTTGCTAAATCACCAACGACAGGGTTAT
>JAYTHR010000530.1:0-2590 GCA_043732425.1 Bdellovibrionales bacterium | reverse complement strand
AGGGACAAGCTGCCATTCGTGAAGGTATTTTTGGTGGAGATGTTTCCATTCGTGCGGATAAAAGCACGAACTCATTGGTTATTTCTGCCAGCAAGCAAGATTACGAGCAGGTATTAAATATTTTGCGAAAATTAGATATTCCGCGCGATCAAGTTTATGTTGAAGGCATCATTATGGAAATGTCTTTAAATGATGGTTTCGAACAAAGCGCGGGCTTCATGAAATTCAACGAAGGCGGCGGAAAAGCGGGCTTTAGTTCAAGTGCTGCTGACTTAGGTAATTTTTTAAATCCGTTAGCGGGTGGGTCTGCGATCTTGGGTTTTGCTTCAGGCAGCGTGAATATTCCAAATTTTGCTGATCCAACGAAGCCATCAATTCCCGTTCCCAGTGTTGTGGGCTACATTAATTTGCTGAAAAGTTTTGGTAAAACAAATATTCTTTCTACCCCACAAATTTTAGCGATGGATAACCAGGAAGCTGAAATTGAAGTGGGAGATCAAGTTATTATCGGGGCCACAACAACGCCAGGCGTGAATGGCAGTGTCGCGCAAACAACACCTAATTTTGGTGAAGCTAAAATTGTGTTAACGATTAAGCCTTTTATTTCTCCGAACAGTGAAAGTATCCGCATGGATGTGAAACAAACTGCCGGCCAACTTTCAACGATCAGTGTGCCAAAAAACTTTGAAGGTTTAGCGCAACCTCTGTCGACGAGAAAAATCAAAACAACGATCATCGTGCAGAACGGAGACACCGCTGTCCTTGGTGGACTTATCAAAGATGAGGAATTTGAAACCGTTAAAAAAGTTCCGTTACTGGGGGACTTGCCCGTTTTAGGTTGGTTATTCAAGGGTAAGAAAAGCGATAAGAAAAAAGTGAACATGCTGGTTTTTTTGACGCCGAAAATTATTCGTAATCCGATGGATCAGAAAAACTTACTGACGCAAAAAGCGTCCGAGCGTCTTCGCTTCATTAAACAACAAGGTGGCGTAGATCCTAATGGCGCCACGATGGATAGACTTTTAAAGCGCGAGGCGCGAGTTCCGCAAAGCGCGACGCCAACAAAGTTGACGAAGTAAGGAAATAAAAAACGAATGGCGCAACTGGATATTCCTGGAGTACTAACTAAGGCCACATCCCTTTCGGCAGATCAAATCCGATCTGTCTTAAATAATCCAGCCGTGTCGCAAGCACGTTCAGTCGGTGAAACCTTAAGTAAAAAAGATTACTCGTCGGCCGATGATCTGGTCGCGGATTTGTGTCGTGAACTGGGATTAGATTTTATCAAAGATATTCCGGTGAATGATATTTCTCCAGATCTTATTCGCGATTTACCGATCAACTACGCAAAGACCCAAGGAATTTTACCTTACCGCGCTGAAGGCGACACCATTATAGCTCTAACCTCAAATCCTTTGAACACCAAGGCTTTGGATGACCTGCGCATCCTATTCGGCAAACGTGTTCGCCCCTTAGTCAGTACATCCCAAAGGGTGCAAGATGCGATCAACCGAGTTTATGAAAAAAGCACGGCGGCGCTGAACGGAATGGACGAAATTGAAGAAGATGAAATGGATTTAGAAGATCCCATCATCGATCTACTCGAGGCCGGCGAAGACGATGCCCCCGTTATTAAATTAGTGAATTCCTTACTTTTTCGCGCGGTCAAAGAAAAAGCATCGGATATCCATATTGAACCCTACGAAAAAGATATGGTCGTTCGTTACCGCATTGACGGAATTTTATTCGATATTTTTAAACCACCAAAGAAATTACAAAATGCCATTACCTCGAGAATAAAAGTAATGGCGAATTTAAACATTGCGGAAAAACGTTTACCGCAGGATGGCCGTATTCCGCTAAAAGTCGGCGGAAAAGATATTGATATTCGCTTGTCGACCGTTCCCACAACTCACGGCGAACGCCTGGTGATGCGTCTTCAGGATAAATCAAATCAAGTCCGTGAACTTTACCAAATGGGTTTTTCCGAGGATACGATTCGCGTTTTAGATGATCTGATCACCCGCTCTTACGGGATCCTCATTGTAACGGGACCAACGGGTTCTGGTAAATCTACGACTCTGTATGGATGCGTTTCAAAGTTAAATAAGCCGGATATTAATATTTTAACCATAGAGGATCCCGTCGAACAACGAATTCACGGCGTAGGACAAGTCCAAGTGAATGCAAAGATTGGATTAACATTCGCCGCGGGGCTCCGATCGTTTCTTCGGCAAGATCCCGACATCATTATGGTCGGAGAGATTCGTGATTTAGAAACCGTGGAACTTGCGATCAACTCGTCACTAACGGGTCACTTAGTTTTATCTACTATCCACGCGAATGATGCCGCCGGAGCTTTTCCACGCATGATGGATATCGGTGCTGAGCCTTTTTTAATAGCGACTTCGGTACTGGGAATTTTAGCGCAGCGTCTAGTACGCGTCTTGTGTCCGCACTGTAAAGTGGCGCACACGCCGACCGAATTTGATTTAGTGACCCTGGGGTTAACTCGCGAACAAGTTCGCGGTACGAATATCAGTAAAGCCATTGGCTGCGAACATTGCGGCCAAAAAGGATACATTGGCCG
>JAYTHR010000529.1:0-2597 GCA_043732425.1 Bdellovibrionales bacterium | reverse complement strand
TTCCTGTCGCTATCAATTTAATTATTTTCGGCGCCATTCTTCTTTTCTTAGATACCGAACAACAGAACTTACGACCCGCCCAATTCCTAGCGTTCATTCTAGCTTTACTGCCGCTGCAGAGCCTGATTGCCTTAAGTTACGGGGTGCATTTCTTTCCGATCTCCCGTCCTACGTTCATCGCGACACAAATGAGTCACTTATCCTGCATTTTCTGGCTCAGCTTATTCATCGCAGCTTTGTTATCAAGACCCGACAAGGGTCTATTACGACCTTTCACTTTTGATAAAGAGCTGAGCCATACCTGGAGACTGACACTCGCGATGGCTATTTTTGTACCTCTTATTTCTGGATTTATTTTTTCTAAAGGTTATCAGAACAACTACTATGACCCCGCAATAGGGTTTTCTTTTTTGGCCATCACGTGCACTTTGATGATGACGCTTTTTGTTTGGCGTTCTGCAAACCAAACGTGGCGTATCCGCCGTGTTCAAATTCAGGCCGAAAACCAAATTAAAAAAGCATTACAACTTCGCGATGAATTTTTATCGATTGCATCGCACGAATTGAAAACACCTTTAACCTCGCTGAGTCTGCAAGCACAAATTTCGAAGTTTAATTTACTTAAAGATGATTCCATCCTACTTTCTAAAGAAAAACAGATGCATTTTTTAAATGCCATGGACACGCAAGTTTTACGATTATCCCATCTGGTTGAAGATATGCTTGATATTTCACGCATTGAAAGTGGACGCTTTACCCCCGTATTTTCTTTAACGAATTTAGAAGGTCTGATTCGTGATGTGATCGAGCAACTGGATCCGCAAATAAACGAAGCTCAATGCCCTGTTACGTTTACGCCCCATGATTCACCGGTCGGTATGTGGGATACATACCGTATCGAACAACTGATGATTAATCTTTTAACAAATGCTTTAAAATATGGTTCGAAAAAGCCAATTCACATTGAACTTCGTCAAATGGGCCCAGCCGCAGTGATTTCACTAAAAGACAATGGAATTGGAATTGCATTAGAAAATCAAGAGCGAATTTTTAATCGCTTTGAACGTGCGGTGTCTGCGAAGGGAATTACAGGTTTAGGACTGGGCCTTTATATCGTCAAGAAAATATTAGAATCACACCAGGGAAATATTCGCGTGCAAAGCGAAGTAGGAATGGGATCAACCTTTACAATTGAACTTCCCGTGCAGCCTCAAAGTGGTCAATTTTTTTTACCCTTAAAGGAAATGCAATATGAAATCAGCTCCTAATAAATACGTTTTTTTGGTCGAAGACTCTAAAGATATTCAAAACCTAATTCATCACTTTTTTGTTGGCGAAGGCTACAAAGTTGAATGGGCCGACGACGGCGAAGAAGCGCTAGAAAAATTACGAATGCTGTCGGAACTTCCGGATTTAATATTACTCGATTTGATGATGCCTAAAATGAATGGCTTTCAGTTTCGACTGGAACAAAAAAAAGATAATAAATTGTCCCAAATTCCCGTTGTGGTCATGACCGCCGACATGAATGCCGAAGCCCAAGCCATCGAAATGGGAGTCCGGGGCCACTTAAAAAAGCCTTTCACGGTAGATTCTTTATTGAAAACAGCCGCCCGCTACTGCATGTAAGGTGTTTAGCATCACAGACATTTGTGAAAAACAGTCTTTAAGTTACGTTGCAATGAAAAAGTCATCGGATGCTCCGGATCGCTCGCAAGGACAATAATCAGATTTAATTTGTTGTTTCCGAAAGCATAGCCAAAATATTTTGCCGCTTGAGTGCGACCTTGTGGATGGGGCGATACGGGTCCGCCTTCCTGGGTATAAGTACCTACTCCGATGAATCCCGACGCACTGTCAGACAAAATACGGTTCAAGTTTCCATGAGCGCAATCAAACTCTATACGCCCTCTTTTAACTTCATTTCTAGTAGTGACTGGATTAAAATTGAGCTTGAGTTTCACGTCAGGGCGGCCCCACTCGGTGCTCAGGGTCAGTTCATTCGGAGTGACGACATCATTTGCACGGACAATGGAGGTACCCATTAGACCCAAGATAAAAATCCCGCAAATCAGTTTCATAAAATTCTCCTTTTTGAATAAAGCTTCAGTAACCTGTTTATTATTGGTAGCACCCAATCGTGTCTTGGCAATCTGTTCGATAAGTGTTGAGTTATTTTATATTTTTTATAAATCTTGTTAAAGAATTAATAATTTAGAAAACTAGGTTCATGACTAATTATTTTACAATTTTATTTTTTATTCTTTTCTTAGCGGGTTGCAATTCTAAAAATAAATCTGCCGACGCGCAGCCTGAAAATGCGAAAGGATTTAAAGTCATAGATTCTCCGACACAACCTGGAAACTGGTTCATTCAGGATCCAGTCTTAGATCAGATTGAGGGCGTCAGTTCGGTTCGCGCCATAAGGCAATTTAATTTAACTCACCCCAGAGAAATTATCGTGGCGGTTCTAGACAGTGGCGTCGATATCACTCACCCGGACCTACGCGATCATATTTGGACCAATCCCGGGGAAACGGGCGCGGACGTTTTTGGAAATAGTAAAGAATCGAATCAGGTGGATGATGATGGGAATG
>JAYTHR010000528.1:0-2602 GCA_043732425.1 Bdellovibrionales bacterium | reverse complement strand
CGGGCAACTGGTGGCAGCCATAATTTAAAAAATGAAAATGCCCTGCATCTGCAGGGCATTGCAGTTGTCCCAATTTAAAGGTTCCACATAGACAGCCTCAGAGATCAAAGCGTTGGTTAAATAATGAATCATGCATAAGTCAGTGCGTAAAATTTAAAAATCATGCTTGGTCTTATGATTTATTTTTAAAACATGGTTTACCAAAAAATATTCGTTCCGATAATAGACTTGAATTAACTGCGAAGAAATTAAAGTTTTGGCTTTTAAGACTAGAAGTTCAGCCGCTAAATATTGAGCCAGGAAGTCCTTGGGAAAATGGCTATTGGAAATCGTTTAATGGAAAAATGCGCTGCGAGCTTTAGAATGGCGAATTTTTTTTCACTTTTAGAAGCTTAGGTTATCATTGAAAGATGATGGAACCACTACAATATCAAGCGTCCACATAGCAGTTTGGAATATAAGCCACCATCTCCCAAAGTTTTTGAACCAAACTTCCGAATAGATATGTTATCTAATTTATGAACTTAAGGAGTGGAACAAAAACTCCCGTATGGTCAGATGCTTAGGGAGCAAAGCTTTTGTACATATGACCAGCAGGTAAAAGACCGCTGAGCCCATATTTCCAAGCCAGATAGCCTTCGATTTGGTACCTTAAAGAAGGAATTAAATTTAATTTGATGACCAAGAGCTCAGAAACTAAACCGTTAAAATATCGCGTATTGCCACAGCAATTATCGTTTCCAATCATCAAGGTTACGGCTGGTGTTGAAGGAATCGTGGTCGTCGCTGTAGAGTTTGTGTAGGTCGTCCCGTTAAGACTAAATGTTTGCGTACTAGCGCTGTTATTCCAACCTGCGACTGCAAACGAAGTGGTATTGATCGTGGCCCCGGAAACCCAACCATAAACCCCGCTCGTCCACCAATCTAGGCCCCAATTTGTTGAATTTGGATTACTGAATCCGGTTAAATTTCCTCCACCATTTCTGAAGCCCATTAAACTAATATAACTATTCCCGCCCGTGTTTGTCTGTTTGGCGACGGCGAACATCGAACCAACAGCGCCGTTAAAGCCCGTGGTCCCACCCATGGTCAATGCGGAATTAAAAAAATTAAAATTTGAATTCCAATCGGTCACAAAAGTTAATGAGCTTGAGCCGGTTGTGTAAGTGGGTCGGTACGCCGCAGTGGCTTGCGTGGCATTCGCATTGTTTCCGCTTTTATCGTTCCAGCGCGCCACCGTTGTTCCATTCGTTGCAGGCGTCATAGCAGCAGTATCCTGAAAAAGCGTAGTCCCATCCGTGGCATCCAGCCACATGAGCAAATTACTTCCTAAACAATTGGCGTTCCAAGTACCGGTCGTCACTTTTAAATTTTGTGAATTTGTAAATGTCCCAGAAGGCCGCGTCACCGAATAATTAAGTGCATTAGCAACAGTAGCATTGGCTCCAGCAGCCATACTGGATAAAAATGCTTGAGTAAAAATAAGTCCCGTGACTTTACAAACTCCTGCGGCGCAACTACAAACTCCGGCACCTGATAGGAATGCTGCGTTTGCGGCAACAAACTGGCACGAGGTCGCATCCGCAGCATTATAATTTACCGTAATACTTAGACTGCCTTGGGGGGATATGGGGCACTCATTGACCGTTGTTATTAAGTTAGTATTATTAATAGCCCAGAATGAAAAAGGGATAATGACTTGTGCATTTAAAAAACCTTGAAAAAATACTATTAATAATATTGCAAAGCTCAACTTCAAAAAGAACTCCCGTTTATTTCCCAACAAGGACTAGACTATAGCTATAGCCGAGTTTTTTAATTTTCGAAACAATTGAATTGAGGATAGGACGAATTAAGGGCTAATCGTTCAAGTTTAGCGTCTAGCTTTGCCTTCGTTGTTGTTAAAATTGTGTGATTGGATTGGGTTTTTGGCAACAAATTTCACTGATTTTTTGAATTTGTGGTGTGCTTTTGATTTACTGAGGGTGTTTTTTCAAATTTTGAATAAGCAGATCCATTGCAGATAGATTTCTTAGTCTGCTGATTGATTAAAATTGTCGAAATTCATCCCGAAGTGTTGTTGAGCGAAGTCATCTTCAAATGATGTTCATGCTTTGGTGGTCCACGGGCTGGATAAAGTGGTGGCGGTTTTGCGTCCAAACCCATATGTTCAAAGATTTTTCGAATCACTTTGGGATCTTCGGTGGCCACGATAATTTTCATTTTTCCGCCGCATTTGGAACAAGTTTCGACATCAATGTTGACGACCCTTGCCAGTAGCCGTGCCCAGGGAATGTTTTTCTTTTTCAGCTCAAGTTGTTTTGGATCGATGATGTTTTGATCTTCATGAACTAGTTTTAGTTCCGCAGGTTTTGGAACGATTTGTTTTCGGTGTTTATAATGCGGACCCAGCACGTCATGATAGCGTGTCAGATGAACTCTTGGCCGTGGAACCAGTGCCACCAGCCGTTCCATTAACTCCATGGGGGTCAACTTAAGTGCAGTGGTTCCGTCCTCCCAGGCTTTTTTGAATCGATAAATGACGTTGCCATAATCATCAGTTGATAATCGCTCCTCGCTGACAGCAGGACGCGCAATGTAT
>JAYTHR010000527.1:0-8794 GCA_043732425.1 Bdellovibrionales bacterium | reverse complement strand
CCAAGACCTCAAGAGCTTTGAAGACCTGTTTAAAATGCAAAGCTTGCCGAACATCCACCACGTAAATTGATTTTTCAATTTTATAGTCTTCAAATTTTCGTCGCGCCAGTTCAATATCTTTCGAAGCGTACAAACCGGTTCCATCCGATTTTAGCAACATGCAGAAACCCAACTTATCGCTTTCGAAATCCAGGCCAATGGCGCCTTGCGATTCAATCAATTTGCCTTCAGCAAAATATTTTTTGATCATTTTCACGGACGCGGCATCGACATCAGATTCCCAATACCACTGATCAAAGCTTACACCCGCCCAGCGATAAACGCTTTCCATCAGTTCGATGGACCATTGGCGCGTTTCTTTCCACATATCGCAAAATTCTCCGTGACCGGATTCAAGCTGCTTAAGTATTTCTGTTAGCTGTTTTTTGTTTGTTTCAAATTGTTCTGTTTTAGCTTCGTCCTCTAACTTGATGTTAGCCGCCGAATACATTTGCCCGAGCCATTCTCCACGATCAGTCGTTTTGCTTTTCTCTTTTAGGACCGCTAAGCCAACATGATTTTTAATATACCATAAGCATTTAGCGACATGGGTTCCCACATCGCCGGGAAAAGTCGAACTGATAATTTCATTTCCTGAATAACGCAGAAGTTTAATTAAAGAATCGCCCAGACAAAGATTTCTCATGTGACCCACATGAATTTCTTTATGGGTATTTGGCTGCGAAAACTCGATCATACTTTTGGGATTTTTATCCGTTAATTTTATTTTAAATAAATCTTTTTTCAACGCAGGTAGAATAACTTTTTCGGCGAAAATCAGCGCGGAAAATTTAAAATTTATGTAAGGGCCGGCGGCCTCGATCGAAGTGACTCCGGCAATTTCTAGAAGTGCTGATTTTAATTCGACAGCCACCGCGGCCGGAGCTTTTTTCAATGATTTCGCTAGAATAAAGCAGCCAAAAGCCAAATGACCCAGGTCGGCGTTCGGAGGGTCTACCAGCTGATGATAAATCTCGCTTTTTTCTAAACTGACGCCCATCGGTAGGATCGCTTTTGCTAAAGCGTCCGACAAAAGCAGGCGCAGGGGGTCGTGCAGTAAATTCATGGGTCCTCGTTGTTTCAGTGCTGGGTTTGAAAATAACAAACTGCAAGCGTTTTGCAATACAAAAACCCCCGATAACAGCTTGTTAACTCGAATCAAAAAGGCTAAAACTAGTTTCTCTTAAACGTAAGGATTCTTATGTCAGAAGTCGTCGTCAAAAAACCGCGAATTCCTAAACCTGATTGGTTGAAGGTCCGAGCTCCTTCAGGCGAAAATTATACACGTATCAAAGGTCTTCTAGGAGATTTAAAACTGGCTACTGTTTGTCAGGAAGCCAAATGCCCCAATATGGGCGAGTGCTGGTCCGGTGGGACCGCAACTTTTATGCTGATGGGTGAAGTTTGCACGCGCGGTTGTCGCTTCTGCAATGTAAAAACAGGTAACGCCAAAATAGGCTTGCCTGCCGTTGATCCTTTTGAACCAGAAAAAGTGGCTTTCTCGATCTCACAAATGAAATTAAATTACGTGGTGATCACGTCTGTCGACCGGGACGATATGCCCGATCAAGGTTCTGATCATTTCGCACGAACCGTGAAAACAATTAAAAAATTAGACCCAAACTTAATCGTGGAAATTTTGACTCCAGACTTTCGCGGCGACGAGAATTTAGTGTTGCACTTGGCAAACGCTAAACCCGATGTTTTTGCTCACAACATTGAAACGGTGGAACGCCTGACTCCGACTGTTCGCGATCCCCGCGCTAAATACCGTCAATCCCTTCGCGTGCTTCAGGCGGTGAAAGAACATGATCCGAAAATGTATACGAAAACGTCTATCATGTTAGGACTGGGCGAAACGGATGAGGAAATTCAGCAAACACTGGCCGACCTGCGGGCCGTAGGGTGTGATGTTGTTACTTTTGGTCAGTATTTGCAGCCAACGGAAAAGCATTTAAAAGTTATTGAATATGTGACTCCGGAAAAATTCAGCAACTGGCAAACTGTCGCTGAGGAGATGGGCTTTCTTTATGTGGCTTCGGGCCCCCTCGTGCGTAGTTCTTATCGCGCGGGTGAATTTTTCATGAAGGGTATTATTAATAAGAATCGTGAGGCAGCTCAAGTGATGACTGCTGAAAACACCGAAAGGATTTCTTAATGGCAACAGATGTGAAATTACCAGAACTAGGCGAAGGCGTTACCGAAGGTGAATTAGTCAAATGGTTAGTCAAACCCGGCGACACCGTGAAGCCCGATCAAACTGTCGCTGAAATCATGACGGACAAAGCCACTGTCGAAGTGCCGTCACCATTTGCCGGTGTTGTAAAAGAATTAAAATTTAAGCCCGGACAAGTAGTTAAAGTCGAAAATGTATTGCTGACACTTGATGCTGCGGCTGGAACCACAGTCTCGGTTGCGGCGCCACAGACTCAAGCTTCAAAGCCCGCTGCGGCGGCTGCAGCACCGATGATGACAAACACTTCTAAAGTAACTGATGTCAAACTTCCTGAGTTAGGTGAAGGCGTTACCGAAGGTGAGCTTGTAAAATGGTTGGTTTCTGTCGGAGATTCGGTGAAGCCCGATCAAACTGTCGCTGAAATTATGACGGACAAAGCCACTGTTGAAGTGCCGTCACCATTTGCCGGTGTTGTTAAAGAATTAAAATTTAAAAAAGGTGAAGTAATTAAAGTTGAAAACGTGATCCTGACATTATCAACGGGTAACTCAGAAGCCACTTCACCTTCTGCTGCGGCCACCGCTGTTCCAAAAACTCAACCGACGGCTCTGGTGCCGATGGCGGCGACTACAATGACAATGTCGCGCCCTTCGATTGCCGCTCATCAAGTTTTCCCACCGGTCGCTGATTCAAAAGTTTTAGCAACGCCTGCGACTCGAAGATTAGCGCGTGAAATGGGTGTGGATTTAAATACTATGCCTGGTAGCGGACTTGCTGGTCGCGTGACCCGTGACGATGTACTGAATGCAAAAGGTGGAGTCTCCTCTATTTCTGGGGGAACCGGCGCCGTGACGGCGGGAAATCCCGTTATGAACTTTCCGAAGCCAGCATTTACATCAACAAATGCCGCGCAAGAAGAGCGTGTTGATTTGATCGGTATTCGGAAAAAAATTGCTCAGAACTTGCAGATGTCAAAATCGATAATTCCGCATTTCACGTTAATGGATGAAGTTGATGTGACTCAGTTAGTGGCTTTACGTGAATCTTTAAAAGATTTCGCAGAAAAAAATGGAACTAAAATCACTTACCTTCCTTTTGTGGTCAAAGCCTTAATTGCGACAATTAAAGAATTTCCGATGTTCAGCGCTTCAATTGATGATGCCGCTTCACAAATAGTTTATAAAAAATATTTTAATATTGGATTTGCCGCCGACACGCCAAATGGATTAGTCGTCCCCGTTATTAAAAATGCGGATCACAAATCAATCTTAGATATTTCAAAAGAAATTATCGATTTATCAAAACGTGCACGAGACGGGAAATTAAAGCCGGACGAAATGAAGGGCGCGACCATCACAATTACGAACATTGGATCTGTTGGCGGAACTTACGCTACTCCGATCATCAACCACCCTGAAGTAGCTATTTTGGGAATGTACAAAATTTCTGAAAAGCCCATTATAAAAGATGGCAAGTTAGAAGCCATCAAAGTCATGAACTATACGGTAACTTGCGATCACCGCCTTATTGATGGCGCTGTTGCGGCGAACTTTTTAAAATCTTTTTTCCAAAAAATTCAGAATCCAGGAATTTTAATGATGGGGATGAGCTAATGCAAAATTTTGAAGTTGTTGTTATCGGTTCTGGTCCTGGCGGTTACGTCGCAGCCATTCGTGCAGCCCAACTGGGTTTTAAAACGGCGATTATTGAACGCGAGGCTTTAGGCGGAGTTTGCCTGAACGTTGGTTGCATTCCTTCTAAAGCCATGATCACGGCAACACATCTTCTACATAAAGCGCAGCATGATTTCAAAACTATGGGTTTGAATATTAAAGGTGGAATCGATGTTGACATGAAAACATTAGTCAAATGGAAGCAATCCGTTTGCGACAAAATGTCGGGTGGTGTGAATCAACTTTTAAAAGGTAACACCGTCACAATCATCAAAGGTATGGCTAATTTTAAAGGTCCGAAAGAAATAACTGTAAAATCAAGTACGGGAACCGAGACCATTGGGTCGCAATATTTTATTATCGCGACGGGTTCACGCCCCATCGAAATTAATGGCTTTCCTTTTGATGAAAAAGATATTTGCTCGTCGACTGGTGCGCTGAACTTTGATGAAATTCCAGGGCGCGTCGCCGTTATTGGCGGTGGCTACATTGGTTTAGAAATTTCATCTTATCTTAGAAAACTAGGAACAGAAGTCACGATCATCGAAGCTCAAAATTCCTTATTAGCTGGCGTTGTTGATCCGGAATGTGCGCAGGTCGTGACTCGTAAGGCAGAAAAGGCCGGAATTAAAATAATTTATGCGGCCAAAGCTAAAAGTCAGAAAAAGAATAAAAATGATTATGAAGTCACCTACGAGCTCAACGGGAAAGACGAAGTTTTAAAAGTAGATAAAATTTTAGTAACGGTCGGTCGTCGTCCCAACGGAGACCAAGCCCAGTTGAAATTGGCCGGTGTCGCCGTGGATGAGCGTGGCTTTGTGAAAGTCGATGCACAAAGACGAACAAGCGTTCCGCATATTTTTGCAATTGGTGATATCTGTGGTCAACCGATGTTGGCTCATAAGGCGTCTTATGAAGGCGTCATGGTTGCGGAAATAATCTCGGGACAAAACCGTGTTTATGATGTGAAAACAGTTCCCGCAGTGGTTTTTACGGATCCCGAAATCGCTTCGGCCGGAATGACAGAAGCTGAAGCGAAAGCTAAAGGTTACAATGATTTACTAATTTCTAAGTTTCCCTTCGCAGCTAATGGTCGTGCCGTCAGTATGAGTGAAACTGAAGGCTTTGTGAAAATGATCGCGGATAAAAAATCTCATGTTTTACTTGGAGTTCATATCGTCGGTCCAGACGCTTCCAATTTAATATCGGAAGCTGTTCTGGCCATTGAAATGGGAGCCCGTCTTGAAGATGTGGCGCTTTCGATTCACCCGCATCCTACGCTGGGTGAAACGATGATGGAAGCTGCGGAAGCAACATTAGGCCACGCGATTCATATTATTCAGAAACCATTAGGCTCAGCCAATAAAACAGCCCACGTTTAAGCTTAGAATGAGGTCTTATTCCGATGATATTTGAAGACTGGGGCCTCATTGATTATCAGTTGGCCCTTAATCGGCAGCTTCAATATGTAGAAACAGTTCATACAACGCCAGAACATCCGGGCTTCCTCATTTTTTGTAAACACCCCGCTGTTGTTACCGTGGGCCGCCAAACACTTCCCGAAGATATTTTTTCTTGGAAAGGGCCCAAGATAGAGGTTTCCCGCGGAGGCCGCGCGACTTATCACGGACCCTCGCAACGAGTCGTTTATCCACTAATTAATTTAAAAAATCCTCGCCAAGGACGCGCGTCTCAAGAAATTCGCGGTTTTATTCGCGCGCTTGAAGAAGCGATTATTTTGACGCTAAAAAGTTTTGACCTCGCATCTCACGGAAAAACTAACGCCCAAGATGAAAATAATTTATCAGATACCGGAGTTTGGGTGCGGGATAAAAAAATAGCTTCTGTTGGAATTGCGGTTCGTCACTGGATTTCATTTCATGGCGCCGCCATTAACTTGACTGCGGACAAAGAAGCCTTTCAAGGATTGAATCCGTGCGGGTATTCCTCATCTATTATGACAGATCTTGAGACCATACTTGGCCGAGAAATCAATAGCGTACAATTTGACGAAATTTTAAAAGCAAACTGCTTAAAACTTTTATAACTTTTTTAAACCAGTTTACTACGAAACCGTGGTTGGCTTCTTCAAGACTAAAACAAATCGCGTCACTGACGATTTCGGATCGAAAAAAAATTTGCCTGAATGGCCATCAATAATTTGTTTCGATAGGCTAAGGCCCAATCCAGTTCCTTCACCCGTTGGCTTCGTTGTAAAAAAAGGTTCCATCATGCGATCGGCAATTTCTTGCGGAATTTTTTCTCCGGAGTCGGTCACCTCAATTTGATATCCAGAATCCAAAGAATTTACTGCCAGCTTCACCCATCCCGTAGGCTGATTTTTAATCGCATCGAACGAATTATTCAGTAAATTAACCAAAACTTGAATCAGCTCGGAGCTTCGTGCCTCAATTAAGTTCGTGTAATTAACTTTGGGATCAATTTCGACTGTGCTTTTTAAATTTTTCTTGTGGAACCGTTCGTTACAAATCTGCGAAGCTTCGTCAACAACTTTTAGTAACGACACTAATGCAAAAGGATCTTTTTCTGATTTACGAGCAAACGCCTTGGAAGAATCTATAATTTTCTTAATGCGCAAACAATTCACTTCAATTTGTTCTAGGCTTTTTAACGAACTTGGAACGTCGCCCGTGCCTGACTTTATTCTTTCGTGAAGCAGTAAGGACTTTCCTTGGATGATGGCTAAAGGGTTATTAATTTCGTGCGCGATCTCGGCGGCCATTTCACCGAGTGCAGCCATTTTTGACTGAGCCACCAAAGACCTTTGGACTTTTTTTACTTTTCTTAAATCACTACCCGTGCACGCATAAAAAATATCACTGGGCCCGGGCCCCGAATGAACGGCGAAAGCGTGGACCCAAATCGGCATTTCTTCACCGTTATGTAAGTTCGTAAAATCGACTTCGCCCTGCCAAGTTTCTTTATTGTGAAGACGAGGTAGAATCTCATCCTGTAATAAATTTTTATCTTTCGGAACAAAGTTTTTAAAAACTTCAGTCTCACCGGGCTGAATCCCAAGAAGGTCGCGAACTGATTTATTAACGTAAATAGGAATGCCTGTTTTATCGGTAAAGCCAAAAAGATCTCCGGAAGAGTCAATCAAAGAAATCATCAACCTAAATTGGGAATCCTGCTTATTTTTTTCGGTCATATCGCGAATAACTCCGACTAAAATTTGTTCATTGGCCTTCAACTGCGCCGGAGTTTTTTTGATTAAAACGTCTCGGGCCGAACCATCAGTCATCATCATAATTTCTTCATTTTCAATAGGGCAGTTCTGTTTAAAAGCAATATCATCAGCGCGCCTATGATTTTCAGCTACAGTTTTAGAAAAAAAGTTAATGTCGCTTTTTTCAAATATTTCTGCGCGGGAAGACCCTAGCATTTTTTCCAGTTCTTTATTTCCGTAAATAAATCGGTGCTGGTGGTCTTTAACAAAAACGGGATCAGGAATGCTATCCATGATTTTCTCGAGAAATATTTTATCTTCACGCAGCTTATTGTTCGTCAGCGTTTCTTCTGTCGCATCCCAGTTCACACCGCTTAGAGCGATAACTGCTCCCGCCTGATTACGAATTTGATAAACGCGCGAACGAATAAATTTTATCTTGTTTTCGGCAAGGATAATTCGAAACAGCACATCACTTTTTACGTCTTCTGTTTTTGACTGCGAAATATATTTTTTAACCGCATCAATATCTTCGGCGTGAATAACTTCGTACCAGTTCTGTGAGGTCAAACTTTTTCGCGGCGGTGCGAATTCATAAAGCTTATTAATACCCTGATCAATGGTTAAAGAATCGTTTTGAAAATTCCAAAACCACAAGCCCATGCGGGCATGGGCTAAAGTTTCCTGATAGTTGGCTAGATCTTCCAGGCTCGACTTCATCATTCGACGGATTTGACTCCCCAGCTCATCATGATTGTTGCCTCACCCTTTAAGACAATTTCACCCGATTGCTTTTTTGCCGTAGTCTCTACGGTTCCGAAACCTCGTGTTTTATGCAATTTTGTAATTTCAAGTTCGAAGGTAATTAAATCATCAATAAAAACGGGGTTTGTAAATTTCATACTCTGAGCCAAATAAATTCCGCCGGACCCAATTGTTTCGTTCAGGTAGCGTGAAACTAAGGCCCCTAGAATCATTCCGTGGGCTATGCGCTTTTTAAATCGGGTCTGAGACGCGTAGTTATCATCTAAGTGAATGGGATTAAAATCACCCGACATCTCGGCAAATTGGCGAACCATTTTATCTGTAACTTGAATGGTTCGCGTAGCTTTAAATCCAAGGGGACGATCATCGGGTGACATAAAATTCCTTCTATAAAATATTTGCGGCAAGCTCGGCAAGTGGAGATCGCTCGCCTTTTGTTAAAGTCACGTGGGCTGCAATCGATTGCCCTTTGAAGCGTTCAACGGCATGAGTTAATCCTGAATTCGCCGAATCAACGTACGGATTATCAATTTGATAAACGTCACCCGTTAGAACAATTTTCGTCGCGGCTCCGGCGCGAGTCACGATCGTTTTAATTTCGTGCGGAGTTAAGTTCTGAGCTTCATCTACGATCAGGTACTGCTTAGGAATACTTCGACCACGAATGTAAGTCAGCGGCTCGATATTCAGCATGCCTTGATTAATAAGTTCTTGAGCGCGGCCGGAAGCTTTTTTATCGGCTCCCATCAGGAATTCGACGTTGTCGAAAATAGGCTGCATCCATGGGTTTAGCTTTTGCTCGATATCCCCAGGCAAGTAGCCGATATCTCGTCCCATTGGAAAAATGGGGCGGGAAACTAATAGTCTTTGGTAACGACCCTCATCTAATGTTTTAAACAGGCCTGCAGCAATCGCCAGTAAGGTTTTTCCTGTTCCCGCTTTACCCACCAA
>JAYTHR010000526.1:0-2631 GCA_043732425.1 Bdellovibrionales bacterium | reverse complement strand
CCGCCCAATAT
This sequence comes from Bdellovibrionales bacterium, assembly GCA_043732425.1. Taxonomy (GTDB): domain Bacteria; phylum Bdellovibrionota; class Bdellovibrionia; order Bdellovibrionales; family Bdellovibrionaceae; genus Pseudobdellovibrio. The sequence goes on along the minus strand of JAYTHR010000526.1, from coordinate 2,620 downwards.
AGTCTGCGCTTTTTCAGCCGTTTGCTTCGACAGACTTTGCTGTAAAATAAGAAGTAAAAAAAATCCGACTAATCCCAAGGCGAAATTTAGAACTAAAAAAAAGTTAATTCTTTTGAACCGAGTGATTTCTACTAAAACAAGCTTAAGTAAAGCATTTAACTGCACAGTTGCCCGTCCTTAAGAATTAATGTCCGGTCACAGGACTTTGCGAGATCCATGTCGTGAGTCACTAACAAGGTTGTTGTTTTTGTCTTTCTAATTTGCGCAAAAAACAAGTTCATTACTTTACGACCCGTTTCCGTATCTAAATTCCCGGACGGTTCATCCGCTAAAAGTAGCGCTGGTTTCGTGATGAGGGCGCGGGCGACGCCTAGTCTTTGGCATTCTCCACCGCTCATTTCTGTGGGCTTGTGGTGGGCCCGTTCACGTAGTCCCACGTTATTCAATTCTGTTAAAATAAACTCTGCGGTAAAAGGACGATTGAGAATTTGTAATGGCAAAGCTAAGTTTTCAAACGCCGTCAAATGAGAAATTAAGTGAAACTGCTGAAACACGAAACCAATTGTTTCAGCGCGAAACTGCGTCATCTGCTTTTTAGAAAGGGCGTTGATCTTTTGGTTGTTGATAATGATTTCGCCGTCTTCGAAAGAATCTAAACCAGCTACCAGGCTAAGGAAAGTCGACTTCCCGCTGCCCGAGGCACCGACGATCGCAACTAATTCTCCGGTTTCGACCTGAAGATTTAAATTTTTTAGGATGACTAGTTTCTCTGGACCCTGCTGGTAACTTTTGAAAACATTTTGAATTGTTAGACTCATGGTTCCTCTACAAGTTTATTTTTTTAAAATGGGAAGCAAATACTGAAACATTTTATCGGCAATTATTTGATGGCCTTTTTCATTGGGATGAATGCCGTCAGACTGGTTTAAATTAGCCTGACCAGCGACTCCATCAAGCAGAAATGGTCCTAAGGGAATACCGAATTTCTTGGCTAGCGCGGGGTAAAGGGCTTTGAATTTTTTGGCGTAATCAAGTCCGTAGTTTGGGGGAATTAGTAATTCGCCAAGAATTATTTTAATATTATTTTTTTGAGCCCAAGAAATGGCTGCAGCTAAATTTTTCTCTAGCTCTTCTGTCTTTAAGCCGCGCAGGCCGTCATTACTTCCCATGATGATCATGACGTAATCGGGTTTTTCTTTCGCGATCCATTTCAGCCGCGATAAGGTGGAGGCACTGGTTGAACCGCTAGAGCCCGAACTGGAAATTTTCCAATCGAGCTGATTAGCTTTAGTTTTTTCTTGAATGAGAAATGGAAAGGCGGCCGTCTGTGCGACTCCGTAACCTTCGGTCAAAGAATCACCTAGAAAAATAAAACTTCGCGTTTTTGCCTCGGCGCTAAAAGAGTGTAAAATGAAAACAAAAAGCAGACTAAAGAATTTAAAAAAAAAGATCTTAAGCATAACTTAAGATCTTAATCCTGTTTTTAAAATTTTTTAATATGTTTTTTCTTAGTAACGTCCGCCGCCACCGCTGCGAGACCCGCCATCGCGATTTCCACCGCGACCTCCGCCACCGCTGCCTCCGCCTCCGCTGCCTCCACCTTCACGGCCGCCGCCTTCACGACGTGGACGATCCTCTTGTGGTTTAGCTTCGGAAACACGAACGGGTCTTCCGCCTATATTTTGGCCGTCCATCTTGCTGATAGCTTCGTCTGCTGACTGATCATCTTCTAGTTCTACAAATCCGAATCCTTTGCTTCGACCTGACATGCGGTCCATGACCACGCGGGCCGAAGAAATATTTCCAAATGAAGCAAAGGCTTGGTGAAGTTCATCGTCAGTGACAGAGAATGATAAGTTCCCTACGTATAATTTTTTTGCCATTTCGTTCCTCCGAAGGCTTGTTGATATTCAAGAACCCACAAGCAAGAAAGTAAAAACTTACATAGCGGACGCGGGATCTTTTATTAGGCTAAAATAGCCACTAATTTTAAACAAGTTTTTGTCATAAAGCTGGACAAAAATCAAGAGGGACTAAATTTTTGGAGTTGGAAATACAAGAACTAGTGATGATGCGCATGCCCATGCAGGCCGTGAGCATGACCATGTTTTAATTCATCCGCCGTTGCGGGACGAACTAACATAATTTCAACATCAAATACTAAAGGCACTCCCGCTAAGGGATGATTTCCATCTAACGTAATATGCGTATCACCGATTTTGGTAATTCGTACGACCTTGGTCTGGTTTTCCAATTGTAATTGAAGGTGAGCGCCGACTTCCGCTTTAATGTGCGCCAATTCTTCTTTCGGAACTTCCATCAGCATATCGGCACGATAATCACCGTAACCTTCAGCAGCGGTCAAAGTGACTTGCCGCTTGTCACCCTCATTCATTAAAGAAATTACGCGCTCTAATGCAGGAATTATTTGTTGGCGACCTTCTAAGAAAGGCATGGGCTGATTAGGTTCAGAGGCGTCCAAAATTTCACCTTTGTCATTTTTAAGAGTGTAGTTAAAGGCTATAACACGAGCGGCTTCGGCTGTTTTGTTTTGAGACATACTTTCCCCTTCAGTCCTTTGGTCTAGGATTTATAGTGTAATACTCAATAGAATCAAGCG
>JAYTHR010000525.1:0-2650 GCA_043732425.1 Bdellovibrionales bacterium | reverse complement strand
CGCTATGATTAATGCATATAAAAATATGGTTTACATAGCCACTTTCGAAAAAAGTAACGGTTCGTTTTTATGCTCTAAAGCCCCCGAAGTGGTTCGAGTTCAGAATTTGGATCAATACATCAAGGCGCCAGTCTATGTTGTCGGCGATGGCTACCTAGTGTATCAGAAATATTTTTCGCCGCAGATTCATAAGCTTATTCAGCGTCCTGAAGCTAGCCACGACGAGCCTTCGGCCCGCGCTGTAGCAGAAATAGTATTAAGACAGGCCACTTTTTCTAAGCATTGGTCTGAACTTTTGCCACTTTATTTGCGAGCTTCTGAGGCAGAAGAAAATATAAAAGGTATTAAATTTCAGCCATTGGTTTAGGCAAATTTATAAAAATTATCCATTTTTTTGTACTTTGCTAATAAATTGAAAAAAAAGAAACATTTTATTGATCAAAATGAATAATGGGCCGTATCATAAATTTAAGATGAATACAGAAATGAAGCATGATTATTACGAAATTTTAGAAGTCTCACAAACTGCAACTTTACATGAAATTGCAATAGCTTACGAGAAAGCTAAGCGTACCTATTCTGCTCAAAATCCGGCTCTTTATACAATTTTTGATAAGTCTGAAGCTGAACAATTACAAAAAATGATTGATGAAGCTTTCGCTGTTTTGGGAAATGACACTTACCGAACTATTTACGAAAAAAGACGCCAAGCCATGAACTTTGTAGATAGCGATCTGTCGATCGAAGCCATCAAGGCCGCGGGTTTAGAACTTTATAGAGAAGCTCCTTCAAATAAAAAAGAAAAGGCTACCGGGACTAAAAGTTCTTATATGCCCGATGAAAATTTTGAAAATGAAATTAAGACTCAAAATGCGTGGACCGGAGATTTCTTAAAGAAAGTTCGCGACTATAAAAAAGTATCTATCGAGACACTGAATGAAAAAACAAAAGTAAATTCTTGGTATATAAAAGCGATTGAGAATATGGATGCGAATAATTTACCGGCTCCCGTTTTTGTACGTGGTTACCTGATTCAAATTGCACGCTGTCTTCAGCTGGATGATAAAGTCGTTGCGGATTCGTATATGAAGCTTTACAAAAAAGCGATTGAAAACTAAAACTTTTATTGTTGCTGACTCAGAAGCTGGCTTACGACTTGATAAGTGGCTGACGCAGGTTGAACACATTAATTCTCGAAGCTTTGCCCAGGACTTAATTACTAAAAATTTAGTCCTTGTCGATAAACTTCCGGCTAAAGCTTCAACCCTACTAAAATTAAATCAAACGATCGAAATACATTTTCCTGAAGCGACGTCGGTGGGGCTTCAACCTTACGATTATAAGCTAGATATTTTATTCGAAGATAAAGATCTTCTTATAATCAATAAACCTTCGGGATTAGTCGTTCACCCCGCCGCGGGCCACGAACAAGACACCTTAGTGAATGCTTTAATTCATTATACCCAACAGCTTTCAATGAAAAATGAATTGCGACCGGGAATTGTGCACCGCTTAGATAAAGAAACAAGTGGCCTACTTGTCGTGGCTAAGAATGATTTCGCGCATGAAAATTTAGCACTGCAATTTAAAAACAAAACCAGTCACCGCATTTACTATGCTGTCGCTGAAAAAGAAATAAAGTTACCTTTCGGGGTTATTCAATCCTATTTGGCCCGGCATCCGGTAGATCGCAAAAGGCACAGCTCTGTAAAAGAAAATAAAAAAATTGTGTCGAAGTTTGATCCTGAGTTTATAGATGGCAAGTGGGCAGTTACTCATTTTAAAAAATTGGCTGTCAGCCATGCCGATAAAAATTTGTATCTTACCTACACTAAATTAAAGCTGGAAACTGGTCGGACTCACCAAATTCGTGTTCACTTAAGTGAAAATGGTAATCCCTTGCTCGGCGATGTCACTTACGGCGCTTCTCAGGCCGCCGTTAAAAAATTTCATCTTCAGCGATTTTATTTACACGCTGCTGAGCTGGGATTTACTCACCCTAGAACCGAAGAAAAAATGCTGTTTAAAGCGAATTGGCCCGCACAGGATGTTTTAAAATTAACTGAACTTGGATTTCATCATGAACTTCCGGGAATGTGAGCTAGGCTTTTCTTATCAGGCAAATGAGGTTCTTGTTTTCTTTGGAAAAAAGACTGCTGATTTAGAAAAAATTAAGTCGAAATATCCTCAGATTGATTTCGCACGCGTGAAACAAACGCATTCAGATAAAATTATTGAAGCAAGCCACGAACTCACGGAAGCCGATAGCCATTGGACTTCGAAAGCACGCACAGGATTACTCATCGCGACGGCGGACTGCCTGCCAGTCATGATTCATAACAAAAAGACTAACGCTATTGCGGCTGTTCACGCGGGCTGGCGCGGAGTTGAAAATCAAATCACTTTGAAAACATTAAAAAAAATAGCTTCAGAAAAAACTGAATTAAGTGATATTCACATCTGGATCGGGCCGCATATTTTGCAAAAAAGTTTTGAAGTCGATCAGACAGTTTTGGATTTGCTGCTCAAATCAAATTTAAATACTGATACTTCCACCTGTTACTATTTTCGTAACGATAAATATTTTATTAATCTTATAGAAATTGTTAAATCACAAATTTCATCTGTTTTCGGAAAACTTCCGACAATT
>JAYTHR010000524.1:0-23884 GCA_043732425.1 Bdellovibrionales bacterium | reverse complement strand
CCATTATTCAAGATTTCTGGATGCTACTGCCGTCGGAAGAAACCGAAGGCAGTATTGAGTACGAGAACTTAGTATCAGGTTATTCAGATCTCAGTGAATTTCCGCATGAGCAGCTGGAACTGATTCCGTGGCTGCGCGGGTACCGAATTATCAATTATGCGATCTGGATTAAAAACCGCTGGAATGATCCTAGCTTTCCGAAGCTGTTTCCAGATTTTGGTTCGTATAGCTACTGGGCTGAAGAAACTGAAAGTATTGAAAAAATAGCGAACGGAATTTATTAGTTTTTACTAATCAACGTGGGCTACTTCAACGGTCGTTCCGTGAATTTTTTTAGGCATTTCATTATTATCTAATAGGATTTGGAAAGTCATTGAAGTTTCACTTGCTGCACTGGTCGTAAAGAATAAGGTGCACTGCGCTTTTCGTAACGTAGACGTTTCGCACTTCACATCGTGCTTTGATGAAGACTTCAATTGAGCCAACAAGGAATCCACAGAGTCATCTGGTTGCGCATCGCCCGTGACATTGAGCTTCGAAGAATTTTGCACAAGAATTTGATAGGCTTTATTTTTAAAAGCTTCTTGTTTTGTCTGCGCCAAAGAGTACGACATTACTGAAACCATGCTGACTAAAGAAAATAATAAAAACTTTTTCATTTTGTTCGCGCCTTTTTTATGAAGTTAATAAGTCAGGGTTCAACGTACTATCACTTAAATCGACATCGGTCGCCGGTGTCGGGGCTGTTGAGGGCTTTGTATCCGTAGTTGCTGGTGCAGGTTCTTTATCCGGAACCTTAACTAATGTCAGATTTTGTCCAACGGCCCGAGCTAAACCATCATCGAATTTAACGCCGGATGGAAGATAGCATTTGATTTGATAGACATCACTTCCAGCTGAAAAGACAAGTTCATAAATATCTTTATCCGCATTTAATTTTGTTTTTAAGCTATTTACTAAAATGAGCAAAGAATTATTTTCATCTAGCTTACTGCCACCTGAAGTCACGCGGCAAACCGACTTTACTTTGTCATTTTGGTCATTGACTAGTGTAGCACTGTCTGTGAATTTTCCATCCACTAAATAATTGTTCGTTGCAGACGACGGTAAACCTAAAATATCATTCAGCTCAGTTGAAACGCTATAGACTGGTTTTCCTAACTTCGTTTTTCTTTCAACTTCAATAAGTTTCGCGCGGTCTGATGGGATTCCTGTCAGCGAAGCAATGCGCTTGTCAACCCGATCGATTTCATCTGTTATTTTCGTTACAGTGATTGGATTTATTTTATCGTCCGCTTTAAAGCAGCCCGTTACTGAGCCAGTCGTTTTTTTTGCTGAATCCGCTATCGTGCTTGTCGTAGAAACAGGGTCCGCTTTTAAGTTATCCATTTCTTTAATTACGCCATTACCCGCATTAAACAATTCAGTTCTTTGTCGAAGTAAGCTGTCGCTAACTGATGCGGTGACGTCTTCTTTTTTGATATTTAATAAAGAATCTGAGGAAACAATCACTTTTTTAAAAATATTATAGGCCGAAAGTAAATCCGGCGAACACGTTGGAAAGTTTGCAGCTGCGATTTTACCGTTAGCATCCGTGGCTGCTGGAGTTCCCACATCGGCCTTCACGCCGCGTTTTGCGGGATCATTTTGGCAATTCACTAAAATAAACGTTGAAGCGACAAGTCCGCAAAGTAAGGCCTTCGAAATAGTTTTGTTCATAAAATCTCCTCAGTTGATGAAACAATCCAAGAAGCACACCAGTCTTTCTTTGAGACACTGCCTGGGGAACCTATTTGATTTGGCTTGTTTTTGAATTTTTAATCTCAGACTGAGTCGCTTTTTCGTCGGAAAAACGACCAAACTTTTTACACCCTTGACTGAGAAATGACATCGTTTTTTTGCGCGAAAACACAGCAGGTTTTGCGAAGTTGAAGTGCTTCTTTACTGATTCAGCCGCAGCTAAGCTTCATTCACAAATTCCTTGGTGATTTATTCGCTAGCTCATTGCATTAATCACTGATTGTCTGGCAGCGATCAGCTAAACCCACAGGTGGCTAGGTCCCATACGCTAGACTTATTACTGAATCCGCTAGGTCCGGAAGGAAGCAACGGTGTTTAATGAGCTAGGCGATATGGGTCGCCTAGCCACTTTTGTGGCTGAACTTTACTAGCCACTTTTGTGGCTGAAACTTCTCAACCACTTATGTGGCTGCTTTTGGCAGCTTTTTTTTTCGGGAGATTTTTTGTCGTATCAGGTTATTGCTCGAAAATATCGTCCGCAGTCTTTCGAACAAATGGTCGGGCAAAACCATATCACGCAAACCTTAACGAACGCTTTAAAAAATGATCGCCTTCCGCACGCCTTACTTTTTACGGGTCCTCGGGGCACGGGGAAAACTTCATCCGCACGTATTTTAGCGAAAGCCATTCGCTGTCCGAATGCAATCGACTTTGTCCCTTGCGATCGTTGCACCAGCTGTTTAGAAATTACGGCCAGCCGCTCGATGGATGTGATTGAAATCGACGGAGCTTCGAACAACGGAGTCGACGCCATTCGGGATCTTCGCGACAATGTTATGTTTTCACCGGCGACAGGAAAATATAAAGTTTTTATTATTGATGAAGTTCATATGCTTTCGACGAGTGCTTTCAATGCGCTGCTAAAAACTTTAGAAGAGCCGCCGGCGCACGTAGTTTTTATTTTAGCGACTACGGAAGTTCATAAAATACCGCAAACAATTTTATCCCGCTGCCAGCGCTTTGATTTTCGCCGGATTTCGATTAAACAGATTGCCGATCACTTACGTAAGATCAGCGCCGAAGAAAATTATCAAGCCGACGATGCCGCTTTATGGCTGATCGCCCGTCAAGGCGACGGATCGATGCGCGATAGCTTAAGTCTGCTAGATCAAGTGATCAGTTTCACCAATGGCAAGTTAACTGAGACTGACGTCAGTCAGGTTTTAGGCTTAACCGAGCGTTCTTTAATTTATGAAGCCTTTCAAAATATTTTAAATCGGGATCCGCAGGCGATTGTTAGCACTTTGCAAAAGCTTTCAAAGGCGGGACAAAATCCTAATATATTTTTAGAAGATCTATCGAAAATAATTCGTCATAGTTTAATTCTAAAATCTGATGCCACGGCCCGTTTGTTGATTGATCTGCCAGATGACGAAATTAATCTATTACTCACGCAAATTACTGAAACTTCTGATGCTGACCTGCATATGCTTTTCGACATGACTTTAAAAAGCATGAATGATTCCGTGCGCGCGCAAGACCCTCAGACCGTGTTTGAGATTGCGCTTCTACGTTTGGCGCAAGCTCCGCAGATTAAGGATTTACACCAACTTTTAAATTTCGATCAGGCGACATCCGCTTCGCCTGCTGCCGCTAGGCCTACAGTTAGCGCTAAGCCCACGCCAATCGTACAACCTTTAGTGACTGAAAAACCGTTTGTGACACAGAAGAAAGCGGAGCAGCCCCCGTCCCCAAAGTTCGCTGAGGAGAAACCTGCGGATAAGCCAGAGGCTTCGCTAGAAACTCTTCGGCCCGCTGAAAAAGTAAAGCCTGCCAAAATGACGTCGATGAATTCGGACAATTGGCTGTTGTTTATTGATAACTTGAAAAGTGAAGATGCAATGATGGCTTCTAAAATTGAACATTTGGTCTTTATTGGCTGCCAAAATCACAAAATTTCTTTGCAGCCGCCACTTCAATTTGGTTTTATCGGGACGCAATTTCAAAGCTCTGAGCTCCGCCAAAAACTTCAAGGATTGATTGATTCAGCGTTTGGACAGGGCTACACTTTTGAGGTACTAAAAGCACAAGCTGATCTGCAGGGGGACACGGCCCAAACCCTATCTGCCAAGAAGCAAGTTTTAGCTGATGAAAAAAAGAAAGAATCTTGGCAACTTGATCCGCGTGTGCAAAAAGCCCAAGAAGTTTTCAAAGGGCAGATTAAGATTATAAAAAATAATTAATTAAATACTAAGTTTTTAAAAATGAAATGAATTAACCAGGAGTTAGAAAATGTTTAAAGGTGCAAACGGCATGGCCGGCCTCATGAAACAAGCGAATCAAATGCAAATTAAAATGAAGAAGCTTCAAGAAGAGTTAGCCACGCGCGAATTCAACGGGACTTCAGGCGGCGGCGCGGTTTCAGCTAAAGTGAACGGCGACAGCAAAGTTCTAGGATTAACGATTGATCCTGAAGTGATGAAATCTGGCGATGTGGAAATGCTGCAAGACCTTGTTATGTCTGCCGTGAATGAAGCGATTAAAACAGCTAAAGAAACATCATCACAGGAAATGTCTAAAGTTACTGGCGGGATGTCTTTACCTGGGTTTTAGGTTAACAGCTAAATTAGCTGCTGATTTAGTTTCAGTTTTTTGTTTCTGATTTAGCTTTTAGTTTTGTCGCGACGAAAGGAACTTGTCGATGCTTCACATACCAGCTCTAGAAAAATTAGTTCACGAGCTTAGCCGACTTCCAGGGATTGGTCCAAAAACGGCGCAGCGTTTGGCGTATTTTATTTTGCGCTCGAAAGAATCGTATTCGACCCAATTGGCTGAATCGATCAAGCGCGTGCAAACTGAAGTTCACACGTGCCCTAGTTGCTTTAATTATACAGACCGCGAACTGTGCCGCTACTGCAGCGATCCGCACCGTCAGAATGAAGTGTTATGCCTGGTCGAAGAACCTTCGGACATCGTGCGCATTGAATCGTCCGGAGCTTTTCGTGGGCGTTACCACGTCCTACACGGCGCTATTTCTCCGTTAGAAGGCATCACCGCCAAAGATTTAAAAATTTCAGAACTTGTTCGCCGTATCGACGCGGGCTTAGCCGGCGATGGTCCACAAATTAAGGAAGTTATTTTTGCTTTCGATGCAGACCTTGAGGGCGATACCACTTCTTTATACTTAGCAAAAATTCTGCAAGGTAAAGAAGTTAAGATTTCTAGAATTGCGCACGGAATCCCGATGGGATCGGATATTGATTTTATTGATGACCGCACGATGGGTCGCGCTTTAGAAAATCGGGTAGAACTTTAAATGTCATTTATTAATTACAATGCTAAAGAAATTCACTGCAAAATCGTGTACTACGGCCCTTCCTTGGGCGGTAAAACAACGAATATTCAGTGGGTCTACCAAACACTTGCGTCGGACCAGAAATCGAAGTTAGTCGCCTTAAACACCGAAATTGAACGCACTTTATTTTTTGATTTCTTACCTTTAGAGGTCGGAGAAATTCGCGGCTTTCAAACGCGCTTTCATCTGTACACTGTTCCCGGACAAGTTATTTACGATGCCTCTAGAAAATTAATTTTAAAAGGCTTAGACGGCGTGGTTTTCGTTGTCGATTCGCAAGCGGATCGCCTAGAAGAAAATATTGCGTCGATGAAGAACCTAGAAAAAAATCTGGAACAGCAGGGTTATAACATAAAAGAAATTCCGTTACTGATTCAGTACAACAAACGTGATTTAACAAACTCTGTACCCATTGCTGAATTACGTAAGCACTTAAATCGACACAACGCTCAAGAAGTTGAAGCTGTTGCGTTCGAAGGCAAGGGTGTTTTAGAAAGCTTTAAGATGGTTTCAAAAAACGTGATCCAAATTTTAAAAGGTGGAGCCTCTGTTTGATCTAGTTGAAGACATTCAAAGATTAAAAAAAGAAAAAGACGTCGCTTTTCTGGCGCACTATTATGAAGAGGGCGCGATTCAAGATTTAGCGGAATACGTCGGCGATAGTTTTTATCTGGCAAAACAAGGTCAGCTAGTTCCGAACAAAAATATTCTTTTAGCTGGCGTTGTCTTTATGGCTGAAAGCGTGAAAATTTTAAATCCGGAAAAAACGGTTTTAGTTCCTGATCTGGGTGCCGGCTGTTCGCTTGTTACGGGGTCACCTTTCGATCAGTATTTAGCATGGCGCAGGCGGCATCCCGATGCCCTTTGCGTGACTTACATTAATTCCAGCGCCGAAGTGAAATCGATTTCTGATGTGATCATTACTTCTAGTAATGCAGCTCAGATTGTTGGCAGCATTCCGAAAGAGCGCCGTATTTTATTTGGTCCCGATCAGCATTTGGGGAAATGGCTTAGTAAAAAATTAAATCGCGAAATGATCTTCTGGCCTGGGGCTTGCGAAGTGCACGTGCTGTTTAACGCCAAAAGATTGTATGAATTGATTCAGAAGCATCCGGACGCCGTGGTGATTGCTCACCCTGAATGTGACGATACCGTGTTGCAATACGCTCATGTTGTGGGGTCGACGTCGCGATTACTTGAAGAAGTGCAAAAGAATCCTGCGAAAAAATTTATTGTGGCCACAGAAACTGGAATTTTTCACCAGATGAAAAAACTTCGACCCGATGTCGAGCTGATTCAAGCTCCGGTAATGGATGCGGGTTGTTTGTGTAATGACTGTCCCTATATGAAAATGAATACGCTGCAAAAAATTAAGCAAGCGCTAATCAGCTTTCAGCCTGAAATTAAGTTGGACGAGTCTTTACGACTTAAAGCTTTTACGTCGCTAGATCGCATGATGAAAATTACGAGTGGTCAATCGGTCAAATGGCCTGATCACTTCGAACAATAAACTCAACGTGAAGATTTCTGAAAATACGTTATCATTTATTCGCTCTTCGATTCAGGATTTTGAATTCGGTTTTGATCTAGCAAAATCATTCAGTTCTGCTGTTCCAACTTACAGAGAAAATATTCGCTCGCATTTGTTAAATAAATACTCGTCTCATTTTAACCGCACGCAGTTAGCTCAGCTTTCGGACTTAAATATAATTCCGAAAGCCAGTCAGGGCTTTTTTTCGATCTCTCATTGCCACAGTTGGGGTGGGTTTAGTTACTCCCAACTGCCCCACGGGTTCGATGTGGAAGTGATTGGCCGCATCTCGACGCCGGTTTTGAATCGAACCAGTGGTGAATCCGAAAGAAGTGCGGCGCCGGATATCAAATTTTTATGGGTAGCGAAAGAAGCTGCCTACAAAGCTTTCGCGAATGAAAAAAGCAAACTGCTGATGACCGATTTAATTTGTGAAAAGTGGAAATCTCATCCTGAGACACAGGTTCACAGCTTTCGGATAACCTCAGAAAAAACTTTAGATACAAAACTGAACACTGGGTTTGTTTTCTCAGAAGAAGATGTCCACCTAGCCGTTTATTTCAGATAAGCAGAATTATTTATTTTTCACTAGCACAGCATCAACTTTAGTCCGGTTCCTGTCGATGAATACACCATCTAAGGAGATTTATGAAAGCGCAACGAAAACCCAGAACAGCCGTAAGAAAAGAATTAACCCCCCTAACTTTAGACACCTTCGCATCCTTAGAGAACCTACAAAAGTTAGCTAGCTACGGCGAAGTCGTCCAAGCGTCGGCCACGGGAATACTACTTCAATTTCGTCGGGACGATTTTATCAGTAAAGACTTACGCACGAACTTAAATATCGATCACATCGTCGGTCAGGATGTTTACTTCAAGATTCACGAAATGGATTTAGAAATTTCTGGAACTGTCGTAAGAACTAAGTTTCTAGGAAAAAAAGGCTTTCATGTCGCGATTGATTACAGCAAAGACGCGCCAGAGTACTGGCGCGAGTGCTTGATGGATCTTCTGCCGGGGTAATTAGTTTGTAGTCTTAGAGCGCGAGTCAGTTGATTTTTTTGAGTCGCCGATATCACTTTCGTCCTTACTCCCGCAAATTGAAGAATTCTTCTTTTTGTCTTCACCCATGCAACACCGGTCAGTTACCGCCTGCTTCGCCTTTTTCGCTTTGGCGATTGCAGAATAAGCATCACTATATGCAAACTCTACCTCTTCATTAGTTTTAAGAGCTAGATTTTGAATATCCATATTTAACTGAATAGCTTGTGCTCTTGAGGTCGCTAGCTTTTCACCAATGATTCGCTCGTTGTCGGCAGCTTCTTTATTTAAATTTTCAATTTCTTTCATTATAGCAGCCTCTTCTGATTTTTTTTCAGTATCAGCTTCATCTTGAATTTTTTTAATATTGTCTTGTGATAAAGCTAATTGCTTTTTTTCATCGTCAATTTGATTTTGAATTTCTTTAATGTTGTTGTTTATATCAGACTGACTCTGACTAAACTGCAGGGTAGTTTGATTTTTTTTCGTGTTAGCCGTTTCAAAACATTTTTTCTGAGTTAAAACCAGTAATGCTTTTAAATCTGCTGTTCCCTTAGCTCCTTGATTTCTGAATTGGTCAGCTAAGGCTTTTTTCTCTGAATAATTTGGTGACTTAGTATCTTCGCCCGAACTATTTAATATTCCATTTTTTAATGAGAGTAATTGTTGCTTGCAGGAAAAAGTGACTCTTTCATCCGTTAAATCTAGCATTTCTGTTTGATGTCTAAAACGAAGTTGAGCCAATTCATTATTTGCCTTCACGATAGATAAATTAAGACCGCGTAGTTTTTTTGCGCTGTCTAAAGTCATTTTCCCAGCTTCATTAATCTGTTTTCGCATATCAGAATCCTTAGCTTGCGAAAACTTTTTTAAATCTTTTTTAAGGGTCGCTATTTGCTTTTCAATTTCGTTAGCCTTTTTGGCTTGTTCCTCTTTAAACTTTAATTGTTCGTCAGCTTCTTTTTTAATATCCTTTTTTAGATCTCTAGCTTTTTGATCTAAATCTTTTTTATCTGCTTTTGCTTCCTTAGAGTCATACGGTTTAACACAAGCATTAGTTCCGCCGCTAGGAGTGGCAGAGCCAATCATTTTTTGTTTTACAATAGAGAGTAGCATCTCCGTGCCATTTTCTTCTTTGTCTATCGGCTCTTCAAAAACTCCATTTATTTTAGAATTGCAAGCTTCCATTTTTTCACTACATGAACCGACCAGCGTTTTGTCGAACGCCTTACAAGCAGCGGCCCCAGCACCTTCAGCAGCCGTAAACTTTTCAACTGCTGCTTCGCATTTGGTTCCTCTGTCTCTTTCGTCTGATTTGCATTCTTTTTTACAGTCTGAAATAGCAGTCTTCCGGCAGGTAACAGCGCCGTCTAAACCAGGCGCATAGCCTGCGCAGTCAACTGAAATATTGTTACAACTTTCTATGCATTTATTTGGTTTCACTGCATCCTCACCCAGCGAACTCACACTGACTAAGAAAATCAAGACAGCTGTAAAACTTTTGACTACTGGAAATGCTTTCATTGGTTTCCCCTTGTTTATATCTCTTTAGTGTATACTAAGAGCAATTACAGGACCAAAATTGTCGCTGCTATAAACAAATTCTACGTCTTAATTTGAGACGATGTCTTTATATAGATAAATTCCTCTAGTCTATAGACTAGAGGTGTCGCTTCGAAATTATTTTGCGGGCTCTACGACAGGAACTGGCTTTTTGAATTTGCTGGCTTGTCTGACGATCAGGAATAAAACGAAGGCGATGATTAGAAAATCGAAGATGGCTTGTAGAAAACTTCCGTAGGCTAAAACTCCGACTCCGGCTTTTTTGGCTTCTTCTATCGTGGCGTAGTGTTGTCCATTTAAAGCTATGAATTGGCCGGCGACGTTCACGCCGTTCATGGCTAAGCCGATCAAGGGCATCAGCATGTCGTTCACTAACGAGGTGATTATTTTTCCGAAGGCTGCGGCGATCACGACGGCAATTGCTAGATCTAGTACATTTCCTTGGTTGATAAATTTTTTGAATTCTTCAAACATAATGACCCCCTGACCTAGACTAAAGGCTAACCGAATTTTTAAGTCAATGTTCCTTCGTTTTGCGATGCAGAAGCGATTGTGTAACTGTCAGATTAGCCTACCTTTAGATTGCATGAATAATTCTATTGCCGGCGAAAATTCAGATTTATTTATTCAGGGTCAAAAGGTTCATATCCAGACCGAAGACTGGGGTTTTGTTGAGAAAGTTTTAGTTAGCCGCGTTTTTAGTAATGGTTCTGTCTTAAAAACCTTCAAACTTCCGTACGAAAAAATTCCGCAGCCCGAAAAAGAAACTCAGCGCCAAATGGCCGTTTCTAAATTACATCAACACGCGATCGATTGGGCTCAACAGCAAATCTAGCCTTATCAAGCTTTGAAATCTGCTAGATCATACTAAGGTGATTCAACTTAAGCATATTTATAAAACCTACGGAGCCGATCGCCACGCCCTTCGGGATCTTAGCGTGCAGATTAACCAAGGCGATTTTGTTTTTCTGATCGGCGCTAGCGGAGCCGGTAAGACAACCCTGTTTAAATTAATTTCGGGTTACGAAAAACCTTCTAGCGGCGAAATGACCGTCTGCGGGCATTCGTTAAGCCAAATTCGCTTAGGCCAAATTCCTTTTTATCGTCGTAAGATTGGCTTTGTTTTTCAAGACTATAAATTACTTAAAAATAAAACAGTTTTCGAAAATGTCGTGCTTCCCTTGGAAATTATTAACAATAAAACAATAGATCGAAATCAAAAAGTCTCTGAGCTTCTAGAGCAAGTGGGCCTTTCTGAGGTCCATGACCAGTACCCCGATTTTTTATCCGGCGGAGAACAACAACGTGTCGCCATCGCCCGGTCGCTAATTCACGAGCCTGAACTTATCATCGCAGATGAGCCCACCGGAAATTTGGATCCCAAAATGAGCGAAACTATCCTGCAGCTATTCTTTGATTTTTCAAAAAAAGGAACAACTTTTTTTATCGCGACCCATGACCACCGCTTAATCTCTTTAAAACAGTCCCGAGTCTTAGAATTAACCAAGGGTCAACTGACCGGAGACAATATCGCATGAGATGGACTCCGCTAAAAATAAGTTTGTTAGTGGTGTTGTCTTTTTCAATGTCGTTGATTCTGTCCAGTTACCTGTTCTACAAAAATATAAATATCGTCCTCGGCTTTTGGGGCGAAGATGCGAAAGCCAGTCTTTACTTAAAAGCGGACGCACTAGAAAGCGATAAAGAAAATTTACTAACCCAACTGCGCGCCGATACGGATATCAAAAATATCGAAGTCGTTAACCGCACGGCAGCCGCCGCTGATTTTAAAAAAATGTTCGGCGAATACTCGGCAGGTCTGATTACGGTGGACGAAATGATTGATCTTATCCCCGAATCTTTGGTTATCCAGCTTAAAACCGATCTGTCTCTTGAGGCAAAAAAAAATAAACTAGCCGCGCTTAAACGTGAATTAGTCGCCCTACCTTACGTCGAAGAATTTTCTTACGGCGGAGAATGGCTCAATCAATTCACAAAAATAGATCAGGCCCTTAAGGTTTTTGGTCTGACTTTATTTTTAGTACTAACTTTGGCAGTTTGTTTCATTTCGTCCCTGATGGTTCGTTCGATGGTCGAAGATTCCCGCAATGAAATTGAAGTGTATTCGTTACTGGGGGCCACACGCTGGCTGATTTACCAAAAATACTTACGACAATTTCTGTTCTTTTTTAGCATGAGCCTTGTGATGGGAATCGCCATGACCTTTGCAACGTATTACATTCTTAAAAATAGATTCCTGGTGAATCAAGGCTTTCAATTCATTGCTGAAAATCTGCGTTTCTTATCTGTTCCCGAAATTTTCTCGTTACTGGGACTACTTTTTATTTTTGTTCTTTTAGGTGCTTCTTTAAGCTTAAGATCAACGATTCAACGGCTTAGCCTATTTGCCCATGACTAAAAATATTATTTGGATCGTGATTTTTTGGACTTTACGGTCACTAGCAGATGATTCTTCGGCAGCCTTAGAGAAAAAAATAAATCTAACGATTGATAAAAAGGCTGAAATTGATCTTGAATTAGCTAAAGCCGACGAAAGCGTTCATGATTTAGATCTATTAATTCGCCAGAAAAGAAAAGTTATCTTGGAACGCCTGCGTGCTTTAACTTACTTGAAAGACTTCAAGTGGGGTGGCCTGCTGGCGATGAGCGACTCTACGGCTTTCGAAAGAAATTTAAAAATACTATCCCAACTAAATAATTATGATTTAACTTTATTTAAAGATTATAAGGCCGGTATTCGTAATTTAGCCCAGGGTCGGGCCGATTTGGTTCGTTTTAAACAAGAACTAGAAACCGTCATCACCGATTTACAAAAACAAGAAATCGCCCTTCACGACAAAGAACAGCAGCGCACAAAAATTCTGGCTGCAGAAAACAAAAAATCGTTACTTTTATTTAAAGGCTTAATGCCTAAACCCACCGAAGGTCCAATTAAGTGGAATTTCGGCGGACACCGCGACGATCAAAACGCGTACGCTTTTTTAATTCGTGGACTTTTATTTACAACCACAAGCCACGAAAAAATACATGCCGTCGGTCCAGGGAAAGTCATTTTCCGTGACCCTATTCCGTACTGGGGCGAAACTTTAATTGTACAACATGATGACAATTATTATTCGGTTTATGCAGGTCTTGATACCGATCTTAAAATAGAAGATCGCCTAAAAATGAATGACGTTGTTGGAAGTGCGAACCGAAATGAATTTTATTTTGAATTGAGACATTTTGATAATCCCATTAATCCCAAACTTTGGTTGAAGGAAAAGTTATGAATAAAAGATACGCTTTGCTAGTGATGATTCTTGTGGCCGTTATTTTCGGAGGCCGTCCGTTAGTTTCTTTTGCCCAGGACCGCTATGCCGAATTACAAAATTTCAGTAAAATACTAAACTTAGTGCAGCAGTATTACGTTGAAGAAGTTGATACGAAAAAACTAGTTAACGGGGCCATCAAAGGAATGTTGAAAGAGCTTGATCCCCATACAAATTATATGGCTCCGGATATTTTTAAAGATTTTGAATCCGAAACCTCAGGCGAATTTGGCGGGCTAGGAATCGAAATTTCGATTCAAAACGGAATCTTAACAATCATTTCCCCGATCGAAGATACACCGGCCTGGAAAGCCGGAGTAAAACCCGGTGATCGCGTCATTGCGATTGATCAGCAATCCACGAAGGGATTTACGTTAGTAGAGGCTTCAGCTTTGTTAAAAGGAAAAAATGGCAGCAAGATTGTTTTAACGGTTATTCGTGATAATCAAGAAAATCCGATTGATATTCCCATTATCCGCGGCAATGTGAAAATTAAATCTGTAAAAACTGCGAACTTAGAAGATGGTTATCTGTATGTGCGACTGACAAGCTTTATCGAAAACACCAGCAGTGATTTAGAAAAAGCCTTAGCGACGTTTAAGACAAAAAATAATGGAAAACTAGAAGGCGTTCTGATCGATCTTCGCAGAAATCCGGGCGGCTTATTAGACCAAGCCATCAAAGTCAGTGATCTTTTCTTAAAAGAAGGCGTCATCGTTAGCACCATTGGCCGTGATCCAAAAAATAAAGAAGTTTCCTACGCTTCAAAAAAAGCACCCTACGCGAACGTTCCCATCGTCATTTTAATCAATGAATTTTCTGCCAGCGCTAGCGAAATTGTTTCCGGAGCTTTACAGGATAATAAACGCGCCGTAATCGTTGGTGAACGCAGTTTTGGAAAAGGTTCTGTTCAATCGGTGATTAAGCTAGGTGACGGAAGTGGGTTGAAGTTAACAGTTGCTAGATACTACACACCAAGCGGTGTTTCGATCCAATCTGAAGGCATCAAGCCTGATATCGAAATCGAAGAAGTCGATGCCGAAGCTTTCGCGAAGGCGGTTACTAAATCTAAAGGTATCCGTGAAAAAGACATCTCGGGTCACTTAAAAAGCGACAAAGAAAAACAAACCGATAAGAAGCAAATGGTTCCAACCATGGAGAAAAATGCAGTCGCTTGGTGGAAAGACATTGGCAGCCGCAAAGATTCTGATCTGAGCGAAAAAGAAAAATTATTTAAAGCCGATTACCAAGCGTATCAAGCGTTTAGTTACTTAAAGGCGTACAAAACTTTGAAAATGATCAACAAATAAAATAAAAAAGGGGTTTCGAATTGAAACCCTTTTTTTTAATTCTGATTCTCGATTGAAAACTAGTTCGACTCTTCTTTTATATCTTTCGCATCGACTTCTTTAATTTTGGCTTTCTCTGTCAGAAGCTTGATTACTTTTTCTTCCGTGATCATGTAAGTCAGACGGCTCATTTGATCAGGCTTACTGTACCACTCTTTGATACGCTCTAACTCAACACTCGTTTGCTTTGAATACTCTTCAAATTTTTTGTCTAAGTCTTCAGGCTTGCAAAGTAAGTCATGCTCTTGCGATAATTTATCGATCAAGAAGCTGGACTGAATCATTTCACCGGCAGTCGCTGCGAAGTCGGCATCCCATTTTTGAACGTAATCTTCAAATTCAGCTGGCTGCATACCTTGTTCCGTCATACGCTTTTTGAAATCTTCAATTAACGAAGCTTTTTGCTCTTTCATTAAAGACGCTGGAACGCCGACCGGATTTGCTTCAACTAGTTTTTTTAACAGACGATTTTTAAAAGCATCTTCAATGCGTTTTTTCTCTGACTGTTCGGTATCTTGCTCGACCGCTTTTTTAAATTCTTCAACTGTTTGATTTGCACCAATTGTTTTTAATAACTCATCATTAAATTCTGGCAATTCTTTTTTCTTCAAAGATTTCAAAGTGACTTTGAAGCTAACGGGTTGACCTGCAAGTTCAGCCGCGTGGTACGGCGTCGGAAATTTTAAATCTAAGGTGCGTGTTTGGCCGATGCTCATGCCAACGATACCTTCTTCGTAACCATCGATAAATTGCTTCGATCCTAATTCCAAATTGTGATCGGTGCCATTACCGTTCTCAAGCGGCTTACCGTTCACAACGCCTTCGAAATCAATCACGGCCACATCGCCCATTTTTGCCGGACGATTATCTAATACGTCGACGTAAGTGACTTTTGAATTACGAATGTTATTCATGATTTGGTCGACTTTTGTGGTGTCGAAAACATATTTTTCTTTTTCGACTTCTAGGCCTTCCCACTTTTTAACTTTCACTTCCGGGCGCACATCGAAAATCGCCGCAAATGAAAAATCTTTTCCCTCAGACGGATCTTCGAATTCAAATTCAGGATAGCTGATCGGTTCTACTTTTTGATCTTGTAAAGCCACCGGATAATGCTTTTGAATTAAATCTTGAGCGACATCCCCTTGCACGCGGGTTTTATACATGGTTTTGATAGTTGATAAAGGCGCTTTCCCTTTACGAAATCCTTTGATTTCAACTTGGCGCTGGATGTCTTGGTAAACTTTTTCGAAAGCCGACGTTACGACGTCATGAGCAATCTCAACATTTAATTTTCTTTGCAATCCTTCAGTGATTTGAACTTGTGCTTTCACAGAGTCTCCTTTATTTTATTTCTGATCTCATTCTTTAACGTATCTTTAATGAATACCTCATTAAAATGCGGTGTTTTACTTAGAAAAAACTTTTAAAAAAAAGTTGAATTTTAGAGATAAAAACCAGCACGCAAAGTAGTGTGCTTTTTAGGCAAAAGCAATGGTAAAAAAAGCTCATTTTGTAACAGGTAAAGGTGGAGTCGGAAAGTCGTTGTTCGCGGCCCTTTTGGCCCGCTCGCTAAGCCTTAAAAGTCAGCACGTGCTGTTGGCAGAGCTTTCAGAAACTAGCTTTTACGAAGATTACCTGAACCTGAAAACGATCGGTTACCAGCCTACACCCTGGATGAAAAATATCGATATTTGCCAATGGAACGGGACCGACTGCCTCAAGGAATACGCCCTTCATCTATTAAAAATTAAAAAACTTTATGAGCTTTTCTTCGAAAATCCGGTCACTCGCTCGTTAGTGCAAGTAGCGCCTGGGCTTCAAGAGTTAGCGATTTTAGGAAAGATCACATCGTCACCGCGAAAGCATGGTCCCGCCATGAACTACGATCAGCTGGTGATCGATTCTTTTGCCACAGGACATTTTCTAAGTTTATTGCAAGCTCCGGGTGGTTTAGCGGAAGCCGTTAAATTTGGACCCATGGGAGAACAATCCCGTAGCATCGAGCGCTACTTACGAGACCCGAACTTTACCGAAATTCACGTTGTTACAACTTCGGAAGAGCTTCCCGTCACCGAGACTTTAGAGCTTTGCGAAAAGATCACGGAATTTTTTGATTTAAAACCCACCATCTACTTGAATCGGATTTTTAATTTGAATAAAAAAGATATCAGCGAATTTAATGCTCAGGCGCAAGACTTTCTACTGCGCCAAATTGAAAACGAAGATCAGGCTAAAAAAACTTTAAAAAAGAATGGTCACACTTTCATCGAACTTCCTTTAGTTCCAAGTCTTGATCCACAGATTATTCTTGATCAGCTATTATCTGAAGTGGGCACCACGTTATGATAAAAATCAAACTGACGACCAAAACTTTGATCTTTATCGGGACTGGTGGCGTAGGCAAAACAACGCTGGCGGCTTCGGTGGGCTTAGGGCTAGCACTGTCTGGGAAAAAAATTCTGGTTCTTACGATTGATCCGTCGAAACGATTAGCGCAGGCTTTGGGGCTAAAAGCGGATGGAAACTTGCACCAAGTTCCGTTGTCTACTTTGGACACGAAAAAAAATGCGGGCGAGCTTTGGTCTTGCGTGATCGATCACCAAAAAGCTTTCGAAGGTTTCATCCGTGAAGGCGCCGCGCGCTCGACAAAAAATATTGATATCAATCTTTTGCTTAGAAATAAATTATATCTGCAACTTTCGGGGCGGCTCAGCGGTTCCCAGGAATTTACTTCGTTAATCACACTTTACAAATACGTCACCGAAAAAAATTTTGATTTAGTTATACTTGATACGCCGCCGGCGCAGCACACGTGGAGTTTTCTGAAAGCTCCGGAAAAAATTGCGGCCCTTTTTAACGAAGGGATTGCGTCGTGGTTTCGTGCGGGCACGGGTTCCACATCGATGTTAAAAAAGCTAATCAACATAGGTACCACTCAGGTCCTTAAAGCTTTAGAGGTCCTAACCGGATCTGAATTTATTCAGGAACTTTCTGCTTTTTTCGCCGCGATTCAGAATTGGCAGAAGCCACTAGAAGATTACGTGATGAATTGTCATCGGCTTTTAATCTCGAACGAAACAGAATTTGTTTTAGTGACGGGACTAGACCCGTCACGTCTTAAAGAGGCCGAGAAGCTATCTAAAGAAATTCGAACTCAAGGCTACAAGTTGACTTCTATAATTATTAATCGTGTTCCGGGATGGCTTTCGCAAGTACCGCAGGCAACAGATGTGCAAGGAACTAAAAAACGGATGCGGGCGATCATTAATTATTATCAAAGTCTTGAAGATGCGCTGCAAAACCGAACGCAGACTTTTACTTCGCAACAGAATGTATACAAATGCTTCGAGATCAGTCAAAATACTGAAAATGTCGAACAACTTAAACGTAATTTTGATCAGATTATTCAGCTTACTTAGTATTGGTAGCGCCTTGTTTTTTATCTCGGGTTGTGCTTTTTTCGCCAGCGAGCCGGAAACTAAGCCACCGACAGCCCGTGAATTACTGTATGACAAAGGACGACTGCTTTTACTTTCTAGTCAGTACAAGAAAGCCGAACCGCCATTTCTAAGTTTAGTGGCCGAGCCCGAGTCCAATTCAGATTTTATCTACGATAATTCCCTTTGGAGTTTATCCTTAGTCTATGAAAAACTTGATTCCCCGGAAAAAGCAATATTGGCTTTAAATCAGCTGCTGGGTCGAAGATCAAAACATGTCACGCGGTTTAAAATAATTGCCTCATTAATGAAGAATTATTTTCGGGTCGGAAACAGTGATGAGGCTAAAAAATATAAAAAAATGCTCGATGTTGAAAATCCAAAAAGCAATATTGATGCTGAAAAACTTTATCTCGAGCTGCAACAGACCCTAAATTTAAATTTGGATCATTCCCTATTAGAAGAATTGGAATACTTAGGGGAAATTCAAAAATATTTACTTTTTGTTATGGAGCAAAATCAATCAAAGTCGAACGTCCGCGCGACTGATCTGTTAATTTCAGTTTATCAACGCACCTACGATTTAACGACTAAAGATGTCATGAATAAGAAATTTAAAGAAAAAGTTCTGATTGCTTTATTTGATAATATTAATCGCTTTAATCTTTATAAAATGAACGATTTGAACGTGAATATGCAAACAGTTGCAAAATTTTCAAGTTTTTCAGAAAAATTGCAGAAACAAATTACAGAACGGCTTTACCAATGAACTCAGTCTTAACGTCATCGGGCGCGCAAACTTTAATTCACAATCAAATTTGCAAAAACTATTCAGAATTAGAAAAGTGGTTCAAGTCGTATACAAAAAGCTTGGCGTATCCGATCTATTCCAGTTACGACATTCGAGATTCGGGATATAAAGTAACGAATGTGGATGCTAACATTTACCCCGCGGGCTTTAACAATATATGCCCCACCGACAAAGAAACTGCGGTTGATCTTTTTCAAAAATATATTCAAGTTCATTACAAGTTCCCCGTCAAAAAAATTCTGATCATCACGGAAGAGCACACTAAGAACCCGTACTATTTAGAAAATGTGTACACGATCTCAAGCCTTATCCAGCAGGCTGGATATGAAGTTCGTCTTTCATTTCCAAAGGACTTACCCGAGGTTTTAAATCTTGAAAGTGTGACCGGTCACAAACTTCAATTCGGTAGCGGCTTTGAAAGTTCCGCTTGGATAAAAAGTTTCGCGCCAGACTTGATCATCAGTAATAACGATTTTTCGCTAGCTCTTCAAGAGTGGGGCGATCAAATTAAGCGACCGCTAAATCCTCCACGCGAATTGGGCTGGTATCAAAGAAAAAAATCTCGTTATTTTAAGAATTATAATAAACTTGTCGATGAATTTGCTCAAGTTATACAGATTGATCCTTTTTTGATGCGCGTGGAAACCGAAGAATTTTCTACTTTCGATATTAACAGCGAAGCAAGTCGGAAAGAACTGGCTGATCAGGTGGATCAATTTTTAGGAAATCTGAAAACGAAATACAAAGCCTTAAATATTTCTCAGGACCCTTTCTGCTTTGTTAAAAACAATGCGGGGACATATGGCCTTGGGGTCGTGAAAGTAAATTCCGGCGCTGAGGTCCTAGAATGGACTTACAACGCCAGAAAAAAAATGAAGGCCGCCAAAGGGGGCCGTGATATTGAGGCAGTCATTATCCAGGAAGGAATCCCTTCTATTGTTACTTCGGACACTTCGTCTGCAGAGCCCGTCATCTACATGATTGGCTGTGAACTGGCCGGTGGATTTTTGCGAACTCACGCGGACAAATCTTCAACTGAAAGTTTAAATTCACCCGGTGCCGTATATAAAAAACTTTGCGTTACTGATCTGATGGACAATCGATCGAAGTGTCCTTACGAAAATGTTTACGGTTGGTCGGCCAAGTTAGGACTTCTGGCCATTGGTCTTGAGGCCCAAGAAATGAATATTGAATTTGATCGCTATACCAAGGCCGAGTGCGGGTCTATTTAGTTTGTTTTGAGTGTGTCATACTTCATACATAGGAGACTCCTATGTCCATGAATTATAAATCGATCTTATTTTTTAGTCTTTGTTTTGCATTGGGCCTGTCCCTATTCTTTTCGATTTCCGAAGATCTTTCGGTGCAGCGGGATCCCGCGGCCATCGACGGAAAAATTTTTCAAATTTCTTCTTTAAGTTCGGCACAAATTAAAAATCAGCTGGTGAAAAAAATTAAAATTCAGACCTTAGTCGTTGGGGAAAAAACGCTGCGTCTGGACGGTTTTTCGTCAGCCCTTTGTAAATCCTACGCCAATATTGAACTGCAGTTTGTAGCTGACGGAATGGCCGTCGCCGGAGAATCACCGCAAATGATCGTGAAAGCGCCTTGCACCCCGGGACAAGATCCCGCGGAAATGGCTTCCATCACAATACCATTTGAAAAAATATTGTCCGAGAAACCACGAAACGCTGATTTCCATTTTGATGGGTTTCAATCTCATTTTGAATTTAAAAATACGGCCGAGACATGGCCAAGAACTTGGGTTTTAAAAACAGTTCAATTTATCTCGGGAACTACAAAAAGTAAGTTAGTTCGACTGGATTTAAATGAAGCTGGTGATTTAAATAAATCACCAGATCAACTGATTGTTTTAGAATTTTAGTACTGATTAGCGATTTCTACAAATGTGCGAACCATAACTCCGGTCGCACCTTTTCCCGAGCAATAATTTAACCGATTACCACAAGCCCAACCTGTCCCTGCGATATCGAAATGCGCCCATGGAATGGATTCGCCCACAAAGTTTTCAAGGAAAGCGGCGGCCGTTGCTGAACCCGCACCTGCGGCGTTCGACGTATTTGAAAGATCAGCGTAGGTGCCCTTCATATCTTTTCCGTGCATATCGGTTAACGGCATATTCCAAACTAACTCACCTGTCTCGGCGGCGGCTTTTTCAATTTTAGATTTTAGGCCGGCATTACGCGTGAAGTAACCCGTGTGGATATTTCCTAAGGCAACAACCATCGCGCCCGTTAAGGTCGCCGCGTCCAAAATAATTTCAGGTTTTTGCTCGGAAGCGTAAGCTAAAGCATCGGCTAAAATTAAGCGCCCTTCCGCATCGGTGTTATTAATTTCAAAAGTTTTACCATTTCGTGCCGTGTGCACATCGCCGGGTTTTGTCGCCCGTGATCCTGGCATATTTTCTGTGGACGCGACGTAACCCACAACGTTCACTTTTAATTTCAGCTGAGATATCGCCAGCATGGCTCCGATAACGGCGGCGCCCCCGCACATATCATATTTCATTTCTTCCATCTTAGCGCTCGGCTTGATGCTGATTCCGCCCGTATCGAATGTTAAACCCTTACCGACTAAGGCCACCGGTTTTTTAGATTTTGCGGCTCCGTTGTATTCCATGATGATGAATCGAGGCTCTTGCGCTGAACCGGCAGCGACGCCAAGAAGTCCGCCCATTTTTTCTTTTTCGATTCTTTTCTTATCCCAAATAGTGACTTTTAATGAAGTTCCCTTCGCGGCCGCAACGGTCTCATCCGCTAGAATTGTCGGAGTCATTAAATTCCCGGGCATATCGCCCAGGCGTTTTGCGAAGTTTGTGCACGCGGCTAGAATTGTTCCGTCGTTGAAAGCTTCAGTGATTACTTTTTCTTTTCCCGCTTTTGAAACTAAGTGAATCTGAACCGCGTCTTTTTTCTTTTTATCGGAAGTCTTTAATTCATCAAATGTGTACGAAGCTAAATGAAGTCCTTCAACGAAGGCTTGCATGTATTCAGCCGCATCTTTTTTCGAGCTGGTGATTCCGTCAAAGTGAACAAAAGCTTCTGTCGTTTTTAAAGATTTAATTTCTTTAATTAAAGCAGCTCCAGCTTGGCGAACACTTTCGGAAGTCATTTTGTTTTCAGCTCCAAGACCGATGCAAATCACATGGCGAAATCCTAAAAATCGCGCTTCACGAAAAGAAACAGCCTCTGAAGCCGCGCCGGAAACAATTTTATCGGCCAGAGTTTCTGTTAAAGCTTTCGCTGTTTCGGGGTGAGTAATTTTCGCGGGCTTGTCAGCTGGCATTGATGTTTTTGAAAAGACGACTAACGTCTGGCCGCTGAGTGAAGAAATTTCTTTTGCATGTAAATGAACATTAATCATAACTAAAGCTCCCTTTTGGTATTTTAAAAAATTATTATGTACCAGTTTGAGAAAATGATGAAGAACTATTCTATCCCTGAAAAAAGTCTCCTAGACTTGTCGTGTTAATTTAAAGGTTCTAGTAAAGGTTCTGGGAAATAACGCCGACAAAATTATCACTAGAACAGTTCGAAGTAACCACAACCTGAGGAGTCTTTGTGCCCGCTATCCCTTACGTCATTGAGCAAACATCAAAAGGCGAAAGATCGTACGATATTTATTCCCGCCTGTTAAAAGACCGCATCGTCATTTTAGGCTCTGCTGTGACTGATGAAGTCGCAAACGCTATTATCGCCCAATTTCTATTTTTAGAGGTCGATAATCCTGAAAAAGACATTCATTTTTATATTAATTCTCCGGGCGGAAGTGTTTCTGCAGGAATGGCGATTTATGACTTAATGCAATTCGTAAAGTGCGATGTCGCAACGTATTGCATGGGAATGGCTGCCAGCATGGGATCTTTACTTTTAAATGCTGGGACAACGGGTAAACGTTATTCAATGCCGAATACTCGTATTATGATTCATCAACCGCTTCTTCATGGTGGTGGGTTATCAGGACAAGTGACTGATATTGAAATCCACGCCAAAGAACTGATTAAGACGAAGGAAAAATTGACACGTATTTACGAAAAGCACACGGGTAAAGATTATGAAACTTTATTTCGCGCGATGGAGCGAGATAATTTCATGGATGCTGTTCAAGCTAAAGAGTTTGGATTGATCGATCACATTGTAGAATCAAGAAAAACAAAGAAGGTATAGACTATGTCGACAACTAATACTGCTTTACGCTGTTCATTTTGTGGCAAAGGCCAAAAAGAAGTTAAGAAATTAATTGCCGGGCCCGGAGTCTACATTTGTGATGAATGTATTGATCTGTGCATGGATATTATTGATGAAGAAAAAGATAAAGAAGTCGCTGTCAAAGGCGCTTTCCGAGTTCCGAAGCCGGCCGAAATCAAAGCCTTCTTAGATGATTACGTGATCGGCCAGTTGACGGCGAAAAAAACCATTGCGGTTGCGGTTCACAATCACTACAAACGGATCAATGCTCTTCAAAGTAAAAAAGCTTCGGATGTAGAATTGCAAAAATCAAATATTTTGCTGATCGGTCCAACAGGGTCTGGAAAAACTTTGATCGCGCAAACGATTGCCCGCATTTTAAATGTTCCGTTCGCGATGGCAGATGCCACGACTTTAACGGAAGCCGGCTATGTTGGTGAAGACGTCGAAAACGTCGTTCTTAATTTATTACAAGCAGCTGATTACGACATCGAAAAATGTAAACGTGGAATTATCTACGTCGACGAGATCGATAAGATTTCTAGAAAATCTGAAAATCCATCGATCACCCGTGACGTCAGTGGCGAAGGCGTGCAGCAAGCCCTTTTGAAAATTCTTGAGGGAACTGTTGCTAATTTACCGCCAAAAGGTGGTCGTAAACATCCACAGCAAGAATTTATTCAGGTCGATACAACCAACATTTTATTTATTTGCGGCGGAGCTTTTGTCGGACTAGATAAAATTATTGAAAATCGCACGACAAATAAATCAATGGGTATCGCGGGCGATATTTCTATGCCGTCTCACGATAACACTGAGAACTTATTATCTAAAGTATCACCTGATGACTTATCGAAGTTTGGATTAATTCCAGAATTCATTGGTCGTTTGCCATGTATCGCAACACTCGGACCTTTGGGTGAAGATGCGTTAATGGATATTTTAGTAAAGCCGAAGAACGCCGTTGTGAAGCAGTACCAGCGCCTTTTTGGTTTTGAAAATGTCGATTTAAAGTTTACCGATGGCGCGTTAAAAGCCATCGCGCAAGAAGCCTTAAAGCGAAAAACCGGGGCTCGCGGACTTCGTGGCGTTATCGAATCATCGATGCTAGATTGTATGTACGATATTCCGGGAATGATCAACGTGAAGGAATGTATCATCGACGAAAAGGTGATTCGCGATGCTGGACAACCGAAGCTAGTGTATTATTCAGATGAAGAAATGCGCATGAAGGCTGAAACAGAGAAAAATAAAAAGCAAAGCGAAAGCGCTTAGATTATTTAAAGTTTTACAAATTTAGTTTCAAAATCGAAGCAGTCGTGTAAAACCGACTGCTTTTTTTAATTTAAGCTTTGAGCCGCATCCGCTTCGCCCGCGGCTTGTAATTCTAATTTGATATCACTTTCAGAAACTGTTTCCGTGTCGTCACCCTCGAAAGAGTCTAGCTCGAACGGCCTAGCCTTGTACCCTAAAGATTCGGCTCCGCCTAATGACTTCACCAAATTGGAAAGCTC
>JAYTHR010000523.1:0-2655 GCA_043732425.1 Bdellovibrionales bacterium | reverse complement strand
GCGAAGTACATTGTTTTAATTCCTTGTTGCCAAGCCGAAGTCGCGGCTGCATTACGTAAAAATAAAGCGCAGCAATTAGCAAGCCCTTGGACCGAAGTTTGGCGTCACCCGATCCACACGCGTGAATTCGGAAGCCATATCACAAATGTTTTACGCTGCTTACAATTAGAGTCGTACGGATATCAAGTTACCGTCACCGAGCTTGTTGGCTTAGAGCATTCGATGAAGAACGAATTGATCGTGGCGACAAAACACGAAAAGCCGAAGCAGCGCCCTGCCGAGCGGCTAAAATATATACTTTCTGAAATGGGACTTTCAGAACTTCAGCCCCGCTTCAATACACAAATTTTGACAGCTAAATCTGAACAACCATATTCGCGCTAGATATTACTTTAACTTCTGTAGCTTCGCAATTTCCGCAGCGACGCGGACCGAGTCGATCATGGGGTCGACATCCTTCATGATATTTTTAATTTTAAGCTGCGGATCCACAATAAAAGTCCAACGCTTTGAATATTTACCTGATTCCATTTTTGTTCCGTACATAGTGACGACTTGATCTTCGGGGTCAGCTAAAAGATCAAAATTCAGATGATGTTCCTTGTGGAAGGCGGCTTGCTCCGCCACCGTGTCGGCACTGATCCCGTAGACTTCGGCGCCGAGAGCATGAATTTTCTTAATGCTATCACGAAAGGCGCACGCCTGAGTCGTACAGCCGGGCGTTCCCGCCTTAGGATAAAAGTAAAGGACCGTCCACTTTCCTTTTCGTGAATTAAGATCAAAGGTCTTCCCGGCCTGAGTTGAGGCTGAAAACACGGGGGCGTTATCATTAAGCTTTAGCTCGTTGGCAAAACTAGTTAAGGCAAAAGCGCTGATCATACCTATCACGGCTGTTGTAAATATAGATTTCATTCAATCTCCTTTGTTTATTAAAAGCATGGCTGAGTTTACGAAGCTGGTCTAGGTCATTTTGACGAGCACCAACGCTCGCGCTAAGCTTTTGAAATGGAAAGCCCAGACTCGTATCCAGATTCTTATGCGGAATTACCCCTTTGGATCACCGACTTGAAACAGATTGAAAAATTAGCGGACAGCCATTACGACGACGATCACCGCTTTGCCGAGTTTTTAAAAAAACAAGACGAGAAAAAAATAGACCTTTTAGTAACCAGCCTAAGTCAAAGCGTGGCTCAGGGGATTGATTGCAAAAAATGCGCAAATTGTTGTAAATCTTTGACCGTCGCCGCGAATTACCAAGATACTTCGAAATTAGCGCACGCCCTGGAATTAGAACTTCATGATTTTAAATCGAAATATATGAAGCGCGATTTTGAAGGCGATCTGGTTTTTAAACAGCGCCCGTGCCCCTTTTTAAAATCGAATTTGTGTTCCGTTTATGAAAATCGTCCCGCGACATGCCGGACGTATCCGCATTTAGAAAAAGGAAATTTTATTTCGCGCCTAGGAAATGTCCTTAGTAATCTAAAAGTATGCCCGATCGCTTTTAATACGTTCGAGCTTTTAAAATTAAATTTTGAATAGTTTTAGGCTGAGCCTCATTATTTAAGCACAGACAAGATATGC
Source organism: Bdellovibrionales bacterium (assembly GCA_043732425.1). GTDB lineage: Bacteria > Bdellovibrionota > Bdellovibrionia > Bdellovibrionales > Bdellovibrionaceae > Pseudobdellovibrio. The sequence continues at coordinate 1,071 of JAYTHR010000523.1, read as the reverse complement.
AATAGATCTTTTTGATTTTGCAAATACCACAGGTTGCCAAGGTGTCCACCGCGCGGATAAATTTTAGCGCGCTCAAGACCAAAGACATTGATAAGTGTCGTCATCTGATTGGTATTGACCAAAGGGTCATCTAAATTATGCATTAAAAACATATTCGGATTTTCTTTGATGCTAGGCTCCACAGAATCTAAGTTCACGTGTTTTTGAATTGTGAAGAAATTGTATTTCTTAAAGTTTGGCAAAAGAAATTTCTGAAAATAATCCAGAAAATTAAAGGCGTTCACTTCCGTGTGACGCGCATCCCAGCTGTATTTGCTGATACTGGATTTCAGAACTCCAAGATCTTTAACCATCTGGCTCGCGAAAATTGTATCCCCTAAGGTCATTCGTAGATTCGCTCCGAATAAAAACTGATATTCATTTTCCTTTAAAGGGAACTTCTTTTGTAAGTTTAAAAAATATCCCGGATCGTTGGTATTTTTATCCATATTATCAACCACGAAGTTAAAAGCTTTTGCTTTAAGCTCGCCCACGCGGTTCATCCCGATATCTAATGCAATGGCCACATGCTTTTCGATCTGTGTTACCGAGTGCACTAAATTAACGATCGGATTAATAAATACGTAACGTTCAATATTTAATTTTTTCTCAGCCTTATCGATGACGCTTAAGTGCGCTAGTTCTAAAGCGCCAAGACCTAATCCGACAGCACCAACTTTAGTAATGGGGTGTCCGTGGTTTCGCTTTACTTCGTTTAAAGCTAAGTGCATCGCGGTGTAAAGATCTTGCGCGTCTTCATCGGTGACGCCAGGTAAAGTTGTTGTGCTCGAAGAAATCACGAAGTTCCAGAAAAACGGAGACGACACCGCGATCACGTTGTAACCATTTTTATAAAGTAATTCAGCTTCGTAGATCATGTAACCTGAAACAAAAGATCCGCCTAAATCAGCGATGATGAAAACTAGCGGCGCCGCTTTATTTTGCGCGAAAAAATTAAATCTAAACTGCCCGCGGCCTTCAAATAAAAAAGTACTATTTCGCCCGTGAATATTAGCGACCTCCATATGCTGG
>JAYTHR010000522.1:0-2659 GCA_043732425.1 Bdellovibrionales bacterium | reverse complement strand
GAACGTGAGTACAGATTGGAGCGTTTCTCCAGGCTTCGACAACGTCTCCGCAGGTATTCCGACGAACCGAATCGCCACCTTCACATTTTGGTTCTAAGTTCGTGCACGTCGCACCGACAGGTGGTGGCGATGCTTGAGGTTGCGGTTCAGCTGTGGCGTCGCATCTTTTAATTGTGAAAGAGCCTACTTTTTCGATTCCCCCAGCCGGAAGAGTAAAAAAAGCTTGCGTGAAAACTTCGTAATTTCCAACGGGATAATTTGATGCGGGCGATACTGTCAGAACTGTTGTGGAGTTTAAATACTCGCCTGGACTAAATTTTCGAAAAGCGTTGGCATCCACCAAGTTACAAGCTCCAGATCCGGCTGGGGCTACGCAGCCTTTTTGAGTTTCTTGAAAAGTACCGGTGAATTTCAAGTAAAGCATTCCCGTATTACAAACACTGTTGTCGCCGCTGAAAGAATTCGACGAATTAGAAGCTAACACTGCAAAGGGAATTTTTGCTGAGCCCATACCATCATCACCTGGGCCCCGAACAAAGTGCGGGCCTGGTGCGGGCTGATTCGGCAATGGAGCCGGCAAGTTTGGCACCGCTATAGGTTGCGGCACATTGGCCCTTACGGGTGGCAATTCCGGCGGTGGAACTTTTGCTAAATTTGAACCCTTACCCGTTATTGATGAAGCCAAATCAAAAACGAAAGACCGTAGTGCCGGTAGTTCAGTCAAGCCGGATCTGTCAGGCGCGCTTTGATAAATAAAGGAAACTAATGCGACGGCATCGTAACGAACCGCTAACTGGATTTGAAATTTTGTTCGTTCCACTAATTTATTTTCCATAATCACATCCGAATTTTTATTCGTGTAATTATCCAAAGTTAAGAACAAGTGCTGATTACTTTGTAAAGTTGAATGTAAAGCACTGACGTAGCTTTCATATTTCGCGGGCGTATCGCACATACTTCCGAAAGCCAGGTAGCAGTTGACGGCAACCCAGCTAATTTCTGACGGAAAGCCCAGCCACTGGCCTGACGCCATATATTTGTCTAGCGTCGGTACCGCTTCCGAGGTGATCAGAATTTGCGGACTACCAAAAACAGAGTTGATTTCCGTCGCCGCAGCTTTCAAGTTGTTAAAGACGTTTTGATCTGAAAGTTTAGCTTGAGCCACGCTGTTCTTAAAATAGGGCTCATCGACGACATAAAATCCAAGAACAGAACCCAGTAAATTATTTTGGACTAAATGATTTTTCAAATTTGCCAGATTCGTTTTATAATTTTTTTGTAGCTGAAGAGTTTGCCAATCAAAAAGAAAACCTTCGACTAAGATGACAACCTGACTATTGCGCGAGGCCGCTAATTTGATTTTTTCAGTTAAACCTTCTACAGAGTCAGCACTAATAAAATGGATATTAGCAACTTCCGCGGTTTCGCTAATGTAATTACCGCTGCCTTCGTGCTCCATACCATCTGCGAAAAAACCAAAATAGCGCAGGTTCGAATTTAAACTAGCGCCCTTCAAAAAATCCAAGGACTTACTGCGCGAAGAATTTTTTTGATCTAACAGCCCTGCCGCTTTGCCATTTAAAAATTGCGGACTGCAGTTTTGAAATGAGACTGCGACTGCAAAGACTATTGCAATGGCTGAGGCTACCCGAACGGAAATTTTTGAAAACATTCATTCCCCCAAAATCTTTTTAAACACAATGCGAGCCCAGCATAATTTCTCTGTACCGCAGTTAAAGCTGCAAACTGAAAACCAAACATGGCCTCAACCAGCTTCTTTTATATCGGTGTAAGTCGACCACGACTTGACTAGGCCACAACTAAATAACGAGTTCAAACCCTTGAAATTTACCAAGGATTCGTGAAGTGTTTAAAAGATATGACTGGATAAAAAATCTTCGTTTCAGAATGATACTCTAAGAAATAATAAATCTAAGGAATAATAAAATTGATCAGCGCTGAAGATTTAAATGTCCGGTTTTGACGAAAATAATGGTCTCTTCATCCACCCACGGATGGTGACCAGAAAGATGCTGACTGCGGATCCAAGTTCTTGCGGGATAATTTCCGTGTTCGTCTTTAAAAGTTCCTGATAACACCAAAATTTCTTCTCCACCGAAATGCGCGTGCGGAATAAATTTTTCATGGGCCGGCCACTTCACCAAAGCGGTTCCTTCCGTTTTGTACTGATGTAACGGCATCACTTTTAAATTTCCGCGGCCCGGCAGCCAGTTTTCTTTTTTGGTTTGTATGACAACCGACTGATCATCCCCTTTTTGAAACTGATTGAGTTTAACAAATAAAACACAGCCCCCAAGGCTAAATGGTTCATGGTCTGAACCGGGGGGATTTCTAATGTACGTGCCTTCGGGGTAATTCCCGCGTTCATCTGAAAACGTTCCGCTGAGAACAAATATTTCTTCGCCGCCGGGATGTTTGTGAGCTTTAAACTTTGATCTCGGGCTGTAGCAAACTAACGAGGTCGTATGCCCGGATTCTTTCGCTTCCCGTTCAAGAGGTATGCGCTGCACGCCTGCTAGAGGCGAGTCAATCCAGTTTTGTTTTGAAGTGTCGATCACTACTTTTTGACTCAGATCTAAGTTAAAGTTCACCGGCTGTTTGGTTTCCATTTGAATTACCTATCACGAATATTCATAGC
>JAYTHR010000521.1:0-8894 GCA_043732425.1 Bdellovibrionales bacterium | reverse complement strand
GACCCAATGAAACTTTTGAAAAGAATTTCGCTTTACAGCATGGCTTGTTTGTTTGTGTTCGCCGGCGCTAATCATTTTTTAAATCCCAATTTTTATTTAAAAATGATGCCTCCTTATTTTCCGGAGCCTAGTTTACTTGTTATTCTCAGCGGACTTGCGGAAATTATATTCGGTTTGCTGTTAGTATTTTCTAGAACACAAAAAGCCGCGGCACTAGGACTGATTGCGCTTTTAATCGCAGTCTTCCCTGCAAATGTTTATATGTACCAACAAGGAAGTCGTCAATTTTCCTACTCGGACTTGGCCTTGTTACTTCGACTTCCCCTACAGATTCTATTAATTGCCTGGGTCTACTTCCACTTCCGAACGGCACCCGAAAAAAAACTAGTAAACTTTAGTCGAGGAAGACCTTGAAAACTCGGTAGTGTTTGATTTCTTATTTTTCAAACTTTAGGGTTACGACTGAGATCATTTTACCGAAGGAGCTCGTGTGGCAATACCCAGTGCAGATAACAAGGTTAGTCCTGACTTTTTTTAAAGGTGATTCATAGCTTCATTGAATCACCTTTTCTTATTGCGCGTGACCTTCACAGAAATTTCTGGCAACATCAATCACTTCTTCAAATCTCAAGGATACATGATGAAAACATTTGAAACTTTTAAATTAGGATCTCTGCAACTTAAAAATCGCGTCGTTATGGCGCCGTTAACACGTTCGCGCGCGATCGGTAATATTCCGAATGCCTTGATGGCCGAATATTACAGTCAGCGTGCTAGCGCCGGATTAATTATTACTGAAGGAACATGCCCTTCGGCCGATGCGATTGGCTACGCGCGTATTCCGGGATGCTACACGCAAGAACAAGCCGCCGGTTGGAAGCTTGTGACGTCGGCCGTGCATGCTAAAAAAGGACATATTTTTTTACAACTGATGCATTGCGGACGCGTCAGTCATGAAGCTAATTTACCTGCTGGCGGAAAAGTTTTAGCGCCTTCCGCAGTTTTACTTTCGGGACAAATGTGGACCGATGAAAAAGGAATGCAACCCCACACTATGCCGCACGAAATGACAGTTACTGAAATTCAAACGGCCGTGAATGAATTTCTAAATTCAGCACACCTGGCAATTCAATCCGGTTTTGATGGGATTGAATTGCACGCAGCCAATGGGTACTTATTAGAACAGTTTTTAAATCCTGAAACCAATCGCAGAACAGATAAGTATGGTGGTTCGCCAGAAAATCGCATGCGCTTTGTTTTAGAAGTGGCGGCGGGCGTGGCGCAAAAAATTGGCGCCGATAAAGTCGGAATCCGCGTTTCACCCTACGGAGTTTTCAATGATATGAAACCCTTCGAGGGAACCGATGCCTTCTACGGAACTTTAGCACAAAAACTTTCCGAGTTAGGATTAGCTTATATGCACGTAGTCGATCACGCTTATATGGGGGCGCCTGAAGTTAGTCCGACCGTAAAAAAGATGATCCGCCAAAATTTTAAAGGGGCTTACATTCTTTCCGGTGGCTACACTCTAGAGAAAGCAGAGCATGATCTTTTAGAAAAATCGGGGGATTTAGTGGCTTTCGGAAGACCATTTATTTTTAATCCTGATTTGGTAGAAAGAATGCAAAATAAATGGCCCCTAGCTACCGGGGATGATTCGAAATTCTATACTCCGGGACCTGAAGGCTACACAGATTATCCAAAACACAAATAAACCAGTCTTGGGTTAATTTTATACTTTATATTATTTAGAAAATTAAACTTCGCAGTTTTTAGAACTTCAATTCTAACTTTTATTGCCTAATGACATCATTTATATGAAGGTATACCTGAGAATTCAATTTCAAAGGAGATCATGATGTCTGGTTTATTTTCTTTTCTTGATCGTGAAAAATCCATTGCTTCACCGGGTTTTAATCGCTGGCTGGTTCCACCCGCTGCGCTTTCAATCCATTTAGCTATTGGTCAGGCCTACGCATTTAGTGTTTTCAATTTACCACTAACTAAAATAATTGGAATCACCAAAGCCGCACCCGAAGACTGGCAGTTAACCACAATCGGTTGGATTTTCAGTATTGCGATTGTTTTCCTGGGTTTATCAGCCGCCTTTTTAGGAGCTTGGCTTGAACGCGTGGGCCCTCGTAAAGCCATGTTTTTGTCAGCACTTTTTTTCTCGAGTGGGCTTATCGTTGCGGGTTTTGGAGTTCAGATTCACGAAATTGCATTAGTTTACCTGGGCTACGGCGTCCTAGGTGGAATCGGTTTGGGTATCGGTTATATTTCCCCCGTAAAAACTTTGATGAATTGGTTTCCTGATCGCCCCGGAATGGCCACGGGAATGGCTATCATGGGTTTCGGTGGCGGCGCAATGGTCGGAGCCCCCCTAGCGGTTTTACTGATGGATTATTTTAAAACGGCGACGAACACGGGTGTGTCGGAAGCTTTTATTACCATGGGAATTATTTATTTCTTCTTTATGATGTTCGGCGTCTTCACCGTCCGAGTTATTCCTGATGGCTGGAAACCTGCGGGCTACCAACCTCCCCAGGTCGCGCAAAGTTTAATTACAACTTCGAATGTCTCTGCAGATGACGCGATTAAGACGCCGCAGTTCTGGCTTCTGTGGGCTGTTCTTTTTCTAAATGTCACGGCAGGTATCGGAGTCCTTGGGCAAGCTTCGGCGATGATTCAAGAAACTTTTCAAGGCAAAGTAACCGCTGCTGCAGCGGGTGGCTTTGTGGGTTTACTCAGTATTTTCAATATGGGTGGCCGTTTTATTTGGTCGTCTTTATCTGATTTATTAGGACGAAAAGTAACTTACGGGATTTATTTCTTCTTAGGGACTTGCTTGTACGCCGTGATCCCGAGTACAGGATCCATGGGAAGCGTCGCTTTATTCGTGACCGGCTACGCCGTGATTTTAAGTATGTACGGTGGTGGCTTCTCAACCATTCCAGCGTACTTACGAGATCTTTTTGGGACCCAACAAGTGGGAGCTATTCACGGACGACTTTTAACAGCTTGGTCTGCTGCGGGAATTGCGGGCCCCGTGCTTGTGAACTATATTCGAGAATATCAAATTTCTCAGGGCGTGCCAAAAGCGCAGTCGTATTCAACAACGATGTACTTGATGGCTTGTCTATTAGTCGTAGGATTTTTCGCCAATTTAGCCGTCAAAGCAGTCGATTCAAAATGGCATATTAAAGCCAATAAGATAGGAGCTTAAAATGAAAAAAGAACACATCTGGTTAGCAATAGCCTGGCTCTGGGCCGGAGTCCCCTTAATTTGGGGAATTTCACAGACTGTTATTAAAGCTGCGGCTTTATTTCAGTAACAGTAGCTGCGGCTTTATTTCAGTAAAAAAAGCATCGTCAGAACAACTAGCTGTGACGATGCTTAAGTTGATCGTAAGAATCGACTTCGGCAATAGAATTAATATTGATCAACGTCTTTTCATCTTCCAAACGAATCCCACGCGCATGCGTCTCGAGTAATGTTTTTTGTGGGCTCTTCATTCCATTTCTAAAAGCTTCTAAAAATTTTCGTAATGTTTGGGGTTCCCAAATCGCAAATAAAGGCTCGATCGTTCCGTCCGCGTGTTGGGCCGCAATAGAATTTCCATCCGTCGTACGGGATTTGATTAATTGATGGATGTGAATTTGACTCAAGAACGGAAAATCGCAGGCCACGACAAGCCACGCGCAGTCTGGAAATTTAAGGTGCGCACTTAAAATTCCAACTCCGGGACCACCTTCAAATTCTTTGCTATCGACTAGGAAAGGCCGAATAACATTTTCGACCTGGTCCGCACGGCAAGAAATAAATCCTTCGATACCGCAGGCTCCAAGTTCGGCTAATAACCGATCTCGTTGCATCAGCCCAGAAACTTGCGGATAAATTAACTGCGATTTATCCGTTCCCATCCGCTGACTTTTCCCGCCCGCAAGTACCAATCCCAAAAGCTGAGGTTTACTGCTAGACGGTTGCAAAACTCTTGACCTCAGTTTGTAATCTGACGATGGGACTCAACTTTAAACTGACTTCAACAGACTTATAGGCCGGGGTATTGCTTCGCTCAGCAACACTTTGAATTGGAACCAAAACATTTCCCTCAGGGTAATAAACAGCGGCGCACTGGCGCGGAATATTGTACGGAACCGCAATAAAGTGCGGCGCCGTGCGTGTTTCATCTTTAAAATGACTGGTGATGTCGACCGCGCTGTTTTCGGCAATTCCCAATTTTTCCATATCGTGCTTATTCAAAAATATCACACGACGTCCTTTAGTGATTCCGCGGTAGCGATCATCTAGCCCGTAAATTGTGGTATTGAATTGATCGTGACTGCGAATCGTCATTAACATAAAGCGGCCTTCAGCCATCGTGGTTTTCGCAATCGCATGCACTTTAAAGAGGGCTTTCTTTTCCGGATTAGTAAAAGTTCGCGTATCGCGCGGAGAATTCGGCAAGTAGAAACCGCCGGGTTTTCGCACGCGCACATTGAAATTATCAAAACCAGGAATCACTCGCGAAATGTGTTCCCGAATTAAATCATAATTTCCACTCAGCGCTTCCCAATTTGCGGTCGCTAATTTTTTCGGATTATTTTTAAATACAGCGTGAGCTAACCCACAAATAATTCCCACTTCACTTTTCAGAAATTCAGAGCCAGGCTTCAACGTTCCCCTTGAAGCGTGCACGACTCCCATCGAATCTTCGACCGTCACAAACTGTAGGCCTGCTTTTTGTCGGTCAACTTCGGTTCGACCCAGACAGGGTAAAATCAAAGCCGTTTCACCCGTCACTAAATGAGCCCGATTTATTTTTGTCGATACGTGCACCGTCAAATCACAATTTCGTAAAGCTTGCGCCGTAAATTCAGTGTCCGGAGTGGCCGCTAAGAAATTTCCACCCAGTCCGAAAAAAACTTTCACTTTTTTGGCGTGCATCTGTTTTAAAGTTTCGACGGTGTCCAGGCCGTGCTCGCGTGGTGATGTAAAATTAAATTCCTTATCCAGTGCAGTCAAAAACCACTCGGGCATTTTTTCGAAAATTCCCATCGTGCGATCACCCTGAACGTTACTATGACCCCGGACCGGACAAACTCCTGCCCCTGGACGACCGATGTTTCCGCGAAGAAGTAATAAATTTGTGTACGATTGTATATTAGCCACACCATTTTTATGCTGTGTTAATCCCATCGCCCAGCAAGCAATTGTTTTATTTGCTTGTGCTAGAATTTCTGCAACTTCACGAATTTGGTCCCGAGAAATTCCGCTTTCTTGCAGTAGTGGTTCCCACGGAGCATTTTTTAAATCCTCTGCCATCTCAGCAAATCCTAAAGTAAAATCTTTGATGAATTGCAAATCGAGCACGGACCCTGCGCCGCGAGCTTCTTCCATTTCGAGCATTTCCTTCATGATCCCTTTAACTAAAGCCACATCTCCGTTGATGCGTACCGGAAGAAAAACGGTCGCGATCGGCGTGCCTTTACCGATCCAACCACCCACTTCTTGCGGATTTCTAAAATTGACGAGTCCTGGTTCCATCAACGGATTAATACTGATAATTTTGCAGCCGTTATTCACGGCTTTTTCTAATGCCGATAACATGCGCGGATGATTTGTGCCTGGGTTTTGACCGGCCACGATAATACAATCGGCGTGGTAAAGGTCTTCTAACTTGACGGTACCTTTTCCGATTCCGATTTGTTCTCCTAAGCCTACACCACTGGATTCATGGCACATATTCGAACAATCCGGTAAATTATTTGTTCCAAATAAACGCGTGAAAAATTGATACATAAAAGCCGCTTCGTTCCCTGTTCGTCCCGAAGTGTAAAAGCTAGCCTCATCCGGTGACGCTAAAGAATTTAATTTGTCGGCGACGAGTGAAAAAGCCTTATCCCAAGAAATTTCTTGGTAGTGCGTTGCTCCTGGCATTTTAACCATCGGATGCGTCAGGCGCCCGTGTTTACCCAGTTCGAAATCACTTTGATGGGACAAATCCAAAATTGAATTCTGTGCAAAAAATTCGGGCGTGACTCGTTTTGTGGTGCCTTCATCGGCTACCGCTTTGGCGCCATTTTCACAAAATTCAGCTAACGCTCGTCGGTCATCCGGATCGGGCCAAGCGCACGACGGACAATCAAAACCATTTTTCTGATTCAGTTTAATTAATGTTTGCGCCGTTCGTACGGGACCCATTTCAACCAACGCGTGCTTCATGGCAACCATCACGGCGGTGGCTCCGGCGACTGATTTTTTCGCTGCCGAAACATGGGGAATGGTCGTTTCTACCGGAGTTTCAATGGCCGGTAATTCTTTCGAAGCTTTTTTTAAGGGATCATTATTTTCAATCATAAATTAACCACAACTTCCTTTGTGTGAGTTTGGATTTGCAAACATATCAGATTCATCTTCGGTTTCATTTTCACGAACTTTTAAACACGTAAAATCTTTTTCAATCAGCACAAATAATTTTTCGGAGGCTTCACCGGGAATCATTTGTTGATATTTAATCGCCACGTCTTGTGACGAAGCCCACGAGCTGGCCATCTTCGTAGGAATCCGTACCGCTAAACAGTTATCCTGCATTTGCACATCAATGTTTTGAAGCGAAGGCTGCGCTTCTAAACTGTAATGCAAACTAGATCCGTTAATAAAGCGTGTTGATTCCCTAACGGCCTTGCCGGCACTGATATCGTTGACTTCAGATTGAGTCAGACGAAGGCGAACCGAATCTCCGCGAATTCTTAATTTCATAACTTAATCCTTTCAGAACCATGATAAATATTAAAACGTTGATCCCGAACAAATCCCAATAATGTCATATTGGCATCTTTCGCCAACTCAACCGCTAAACTGGATGGCGCACCGACGGCTGCAAAAATTTGAATTCCGGCCATCGTCGCTTTTTGAACTAATTCAAAACTGGCTCTTCCACTGACAAGTAATATGGCCGCACGCAGAGGAACCTGATCTTTCAGAAAATAATGCCCGATTAATTTGTCTAAGGCGTTATGTCGACCCACATCCTCACGAACTTCTAAAAGATTTCCGTCTTTATCGAAAAAAGCGCAGGCATGTAAACCACCCGTGCAATCAAAAATACCCTGACGAATTCGTAGTTGTTTTGGCAATTCGTGAATCACCGCTTGATTTACTTCTAAATTAAAAGATGTGTCGGAGGCGTTAAGCGCGTAGGCACTTTGAACTCGTAAAGCTTCAATTGAAGCTTTACCGCAAACGCCACAGCTGGAACTGGTGTAAAAATGCCGTTCTAATTTTTTCAAATCAAATTCAACATCCGGCTGAATTTCTAAGCGAACCACGTTCCGACTAGGACCACAAAATTGGACAGACTTTAATTGCTTGCGCTCACGTAAAATTCCTTCGGTGAATAAAAAACCTGCGGCTAATTCAAAATCATTTCCCGGGGTGCGCATCGTGATCGAAATACTTTTCCGAATGCGCGCGGCTTCGGGTCCGTATTCCAAGCGAATTTCTAAAGGCTCTTCAACTGCTAAAAGATCCGTTTCCGCTAAAAGCTGATTTTGAATTTTTAATTTTTGAACGCGGTTTATATTCAGGCTGACTGTGCTGGCACGATCGGATAATGCTTCCATGCCATCATTCTAGAACAAACCATGTGAAAGTCTATTTTCAATTCGGACTTAGGCGCAATGCTTCTCTATAAGTTCATAGAGAATGCTTCTCTAAAAGTTCATAGACAGTTCATAGAAAAACATTCTCTAACCATTAATTTTCGTCGGCAGGTCTCAGTTTTCAAATTTAAGCTCGTCTTTCGACAGTGATTTTTACCCGCCTAGCAAATTTTTTAATCAAATTCATGTAAACCCACAACAATTCAAGTCGGATGACTATTTGAGTCGCTATTTTTTTAAGGATTCCACCAGTTTCCAGACACAACGATCATGCTCAGTAATTGCAATTCGTAGTCATAATACCCCGTCGCCGGATGAGCCCTATCTAAAGCCCACAAATTATTTAAGAAAGGTTGAAAGCGAGAATCAACCAGAGCCCCCGCCATCGCTGGACCCACAAAAGATGCCGAAGTCCAATCTAAAGTTGGCGTCGAAAGTGGAGTTCCATCTAACTTGTATCCCATGGCGATCAAGGCCCCGTTTCCGCCAGTTGTTTTATTTAAAAAATCCATAATTTTGCTCGTCACGTCTCGGGATCGGGTGTCCCCTGAGGTCACGTAGTCCGAACCCAGGCGCCACGGAATACGACAGCCATTCCATACAAAAAATCCTTCGGTCGAAGATTCAATTCGACCCCCTGGTGACGGGTACGGATTCCCCGGAAGTCCCACAATAAAATCTGGAATAAGTCCCGTATTGGGCGCGAAATTATTTTGCATATTGGTCAACAGCTCAAAACTTTTATCAATGGCTAGATCCCAAAAAGAATCTCCGGTGGCTCTTTTGAAAGCTCTAAAATGCGTGATCATATAATCTGAAGTGCGCGATAAATCCGAAGCGGGTCCACCAGCTAAGTTGCGTTCGGAACAAAGCTAGCCGTGACATCTTGTCCAACTCCGCCGGCGCCGCTTCCAACACGAAGTGAATTTAAACCGTCGAAAGGATTCTGTCTGGAAATAACGGAGCTTCCGTAATTAGTCCAGCCGTACATCCAAGATTCAAAACCTGGGTTTGTGAGCAAGTTAGTCGATGATTTGAAAACATCACTGGCAGAAGAGTTCGTAATTCCTGAGGCCGTGCTTGGCTCTTGAGTTAACCCGCCTAATTTAAGACCGACCTTTCCGCTACACGACGTCAAAAGAATTAAGGCGATGAATCCTTGAATTATGTAAAAACGTTGACTCCAAGATGTTTTATTTTTTTGCTGATAAGTTCGTTTCATAGTTCCC
>JAYTHR010000520.1:0-23949 GCA_043732425.1 Bdellovibrionales bacterium | reverse complement strand
CGATTTTTGGCTCTTCGTTTTCAAAAACTCCGATTATCGATTACGAAAAAAGAAATCTAACTAAAACAGGAAAAGAAATTGTGGTGCGTGTCTCGGGACAATCAGTGGAGACTGACTTTTCAGGTGAAGAGCAGTTATTTATGATGGTGCAAGACATTACGTCGTTAAAAGAAGCTGAAAAATTACTACAAGCGCAACAAGTCAAAATGATTCAAACATCGAAACTATCTGCTTTGGGTGAAATGGCCGGCGGAATTGCTCACGAAATCAATAACCCTTTAGCAATAATTTTAGGAAAGCTAGAAAAATTAAGCTTCGTGTATCAAAACGACCGCATGAACGAAATTCTTTTTAGTCAAGAGATTGAAAAAATTCGTATGACGGCGATTCGTATCGGTAAAATCGTTCAAGGCTTAAGGGCTTTTTCGCGCGAAGGCAGTTCGGACCCCTTTGAAAGTATTGAAGTTACAGAAATCGTATCTAATACCGTAGCCCTTTGTTCGGAACGCTTTGCGATCTCGGGCGTTAAGTTAAGTGTAGAAAATGAACTAGCTTTAAATTTGACCTGCCGACCAACGGATATTTCACAAATTTTATTAAATCTACTCAATAATGCTTTCGATGCAGTTCAGACTTCCGAAGATAAATGGATTAAAATTCAAGTGGTTGAACAGTTGTCGGATCAGATCTGCATCAGCGTGGTGGATTCGGGTCCTGGAATTCCAAAATTGATTCAAGATAAAATTATGCAGCCTTTTTTTACCACGAAAGAAGTTGGAAAAGGAACTGGCTTGGGTTTAAGTATTTCAAAGGGTTTAGCGGAAGCTCACGGTGGACAACTTGTTATTGATAAGGATTCTCGGCACACCTGTTTTCAAATTATTTTACCGCGTGTTCCGACGGCTTACATTCAGCAGGCTGGATAGGCACTTATCTCAATTTTGACGTCATTAAATTTCGCCACGAACGCGGGATTTTTTAACTCTAGTTCTGCATTCAACACGAAAAAAAAACTGTTTTTTGAAACAGAGTTGCGCAAAAAAAAAGCAGACCTTGCTTTTTCATTAAATTTTGTGTTTAAATGCGATTTTACCCCCTCCTACAAGCTTTTTTTTGCCTCAAGGGCATCCTTTTTGTATACACTTCTAGGCAATTCTGATCAGAGATGATAGAAAAGTGAACTTCATGATAACGGTAGCAGAAGCGCTCAATATTATTATTCAGACGATGCCAAAAAAAATCCAGAATTTTGGTTTAACGGCAGAAGATTTACTTGCTGATCGGGATTACCCACCTTTTGACCGCGCGACAATGGATGGGATCGCGGTATCTTTCAGTGCGTATCAAGAAGGTCGTCGCGATTTTAAAATTTTAGGAATTTGTGCGGCGGGTGTTCCGCAAGTTAGTTTAGATCATCCCACCGCGTGTTTCGAAATTATGACCGGTGCTCCGCTACCAGTTCACGCCGACTTAATTATTCCGTACGAAGAAATTCAAATTGAAAATGGAATGGCGCTTATCGTGAAAGAGGGTTCGCGAACAAAATCTCAGTTCATTCATTTAAAAGGAAGCGACGCCACTCAAGGTCAAAATCTTTTATCCCGGGGATCGACTCTTAATGGCCCTGCCATGGGTATTGCCGCGTCAGTTGGACATAGATTTGACCAAAGCCAAAACAGCATTCGTATCCAAATTATTTCGACCGGTGATGAGCTTGTCGACGTGGATCAAATTCCTAAAAATTATCAACTTCGAAAATCAAATGTCTTTGCTTTAGAGCAATCACTCCGGTGCTACGGATTTAACAGTATTCATTTAAGTCATCTGAACGATGACCCGGTAGCAATCGAAAAACATTATTTACAAACTCATCGCGACTTCGATTTACTGATCTACTCGGGCGGAGTTTCTAAAGGAAAATTCGATTATCTTCCGATGTGCTGGAAAAAGTTAGGTGTGACCGAACACTTTCACGGTGTAGCCCAGCGCCCGGGGAAACCATTGTGGTTTGGAACTGATTCCACCACAGGAACGGCTGTTTTGGGATTACCGGGAAATCCCGTTTCCAGTTTAGTGTGTTTGCACCGTTATTTATTAAATCGAAAAGTTCTTTACGCGCAGCTCACAGAAGACGTGACGTTCCCGAATGATTTAACACTTTTTGCTCCGGTTCGCATCGAATCGACGGCCGAGGGGTTATTAAAAGCTTACCCTCTAAAAATCAAAAACTCGGGCGAATTTACAGCACTTGCCGGAAGCGATGGATTTATTGAGCTTCCGCAAAAGCAAAGTTTATTTAAAGCGGGTGAAGCCTTTCGCTATCACTCATGGAATTGGCTATGAGTTTAAATCTGATTGATCCGCATGGACGGCGGGTTCGTAAATTAAGACTTTCATTAACAGATAAATGCAACTTACGCTGTCACTACTGTATGCCGGTCGATTCTCAGTTCATGAGTGAGAAGAATTATCTTTCGGCCACAGAGTATTTTGAAATTGTTCAGCAACTTTGCGGGTATGGGTTAGAAGAATTACGTTTAACCGGCGGCGAGCCCCTGATGCGAAAGTCATTGCCGCAGATTTTAGAAAAGCTTTCGCCGTTACCACTCAAAAAAATTGGGATGACGACAAACGCCGTTTTCTTAGATCGCCATTTAGATGTGTTAAAGCAAAATCGAGTTCAGTATATCAACATCAGTTTAGATAGTTTGAACGAAGAGACTTTTCATCAGGTGACCCACGGTCAGCATTTAAAAAAAGTTTTGAAAAATATTGAATTAGCTCGCGCTTTAAATTTTGATTTAAAAATTAATGTCGTGGCCATGCGGGGTATAAATGATCACGAGCTTTTTGATTTTGTTGAGTATTCGAAACAGACGGGTATTGAGGTTCGATTCTTAGAGTTAATGCGCATTGGATTTGCGCGCGAAAAACAAAACGAACAGTTTATTTCTGCGGCGGAATTGCTAGAACGCTTTAAAAGTAAATTTGATTTACAGCGCGTTTCACGCCCGCTTGATGCGACGTCGATGGATTACGAACTTGAAAATGGCGCACAAATTGGTTTTATAGCTTCTGAATCTCAAGCTTTTTGTGGGCAGTGCTCCCGCTGGCGTTTATCTGCCGATGGAATCATGCGTGCGTGTTTATTAAAAGATGATGGCCTGTCTGTAAAAAACAGTACTGCCGATGAGCGAGATGAAGTTTTTAGAAAACTTTTAGGAATGAAACCGTTAATGCGCCCCCTTGAGGTGACGCATATGATGAATTCCATTGGAGGATAACGTGCTAACACATGTTGACGAAAAAACTCAAATGCCGACGATGGTCGATATCATGCAAAAAACTCACACTGTCCGCGTGGCGCAAGCCCAGAGTTTTATTCAGCTTCCGCGAAGTATGGCTTCTTATTTTAACGGTAAAGAACTGATTTTAAAAAAGGGCCCTGTTTTTCAAACAGCTATTATCGCCGGAACGATGGCCGTGAAAAAAACTGCGGACACCATTCCTTTTTGCCATCAGATTCCAATTGAAAGCTGCAAATTTGATATTTCTGTGGACGAAAAATTTCTAATAAAAATTCTTTGCACCGTGAAGACCACGTTCAAAACCGGTGTTGAAATGGAAGCTCTGCACGGAGCCACGGTCGCCGCCTTAACAGTTTACGACATGTGTAAGGCGATTTCTCACGATATGCAGATTCTAGAAACACGACTAATTTATAAAACGGGCGGTCAACGAACCGTGCTTGAAGGTGAAACCTACGGTTTGGTTCTAACCGGCGGCAAAAGTCTTCGCATGAAGCGCGATAAAGCCCTGATTGAATACCACGGAGTTCCGCATGCGAAGTTTATTCGTGATCACCTTAAAAAGTACTGCCACGAGGTTTATCTTTCCGCGCAGCCCGGCCAGTGGTCAGGAACAGCGCTGGAAAATTATCCAACTCTTCCAGATGATCAGCCGGATTTGGGGCCGCTTGGGGGAATTTTGGCAGCGTTTACAAAGCATCCGAACGCGAACTGGTTTATTGTGGCTTGTGACCTTGCAAAATTTAATCAGCAAACAATTGAAACGTTACTTGAAAATTATAACCCGACCAAAGCCGCCGTCGCTTACCGCCATCGTGAAAAAGATTTCGCCGAGCCGTTGTGTGCGTTATACACGCCGAAAGCCCAACCTATTTTTAATAACGCTTTATCAAAAAATATTTTGTGTCCCGTTCAGATTTTAAAATTGGCCGACGTGCAGATTTTAGATCAGCCCGATGGAATTAATTTGCTGAACGTGAACACCACCGAAGAATTTCTGGAGCACCAGCATGGCCTTAATTAATGTGCGCTATTTTGCCTTACTTCGTGAACAGGCCGGAATTGAATCTGAAAATATTTCCGTGGCTTGTAATACCTACGGCGAACTTTATTCTTATTTAAAAGAGAAATATGCCTTTACCATTCCTTTGGAAATGATCCAGGTGGCTGTCAATGATGAATTTTCGCAGCTTGAGAATTTTCTGATCGAAAATGCGCGCGTCGTCTTCATCCCGCCAGTTGCGGGCGGATAAATGTTTCGGCTGACTGAAAATTCAATTCAGCGCGACGATCTGATCGCCGCTATCCAAGAAAAAAAAGCGGGAGCCTTAGTTGTTTTTGAAGGCTGGGTCCGAGACCACAATCAGGGTCATTCCGTGTCTTCCCTAGAATATCAAGTTTACGAAGCCTTAGCTTTACGTGAAGGTGAAAAAATTCTTCAAGAAGCGCGGGAAAAATTTAACGTCCACAAAATTGTTTGCACCCACCGGCATGGACACTTAGTCATCGGGGATACGGCGGTTTGGATCGGCGCCAGCGCATCTCATCGGGATGAAGCTTTTAAGGCCACCCGCTACGTGATTGATGAAATTAAATTGCGACTACCTATTTGGAAAAAAGAACATTATTTAAACCAAGAAGCTGAATGGGTTTTTTGCAAAGATCATCACACGCATGTGCACTTTCACGAAGCGGATTATTATTTGAAGCAAGCTTCGATCGCGCCGCCAGCGCAACTTAAAAGTAAGCGCGTTCTGGTCGTTGGGGCGGGCGGTTTGGGGTGTCCAGTTCTTGTGGGTCTAGCTACAGCGGGAATCGGCTCCATACATATTGTTGATTTCGATCACGTGTCTATTTCTAATATTCATCGTCAACCGCTTTACACACCCGACGTTGTGGGTGAGAAAAAAGTTATCGTCGCAAAAAATAAAATAGCAGCGTTAAACCCATTTATACAGGTGACGGGAAGTGATACGCGTTTGTCGGTTAAAAATGTCGAAAAATTGATTCTAGGACAGGATTTAGTTTTGGACTGTACGGACAACTTAGAAACTAAATTTCTTCTGCACGATGCTTGTTTTAAATTTGGTACTCCGCTGATTGCGGCCAGCATTTATCGTTTCGAAGGACATATTCGCACGTATGATCCAGGTTTAAAAAACGGCTGCCTGCGCTGCACTGTGAAGGAAACACCGGATGACGTCAAGGTTGGGAATTGCAATGATTTTGGAGCTCTGGGCGCTAGTGTCGCGACTTTGGGCGCTATGCAGGCCAGTGAGGCTATTCAGTTCTTACTCAAGAATAAAAATAACACCTTAGATTCTACCTTTTATTTTAATCTAGAAAATCTTTCGCAAATGAAAATTAAGAACATCAAAAAGCCGAACTGCCAGTTTTGCGACGGAAATATTGAATTGGTTGATGATGATTTAGAAAGAACGACCGCGCAGGTTTTTGCAGAAGACTACGAACTGATCGACATTCGTGAGAAAGAGGATTCCTATCTTGAATCGTTAATTCCTAGCACTAAAAAAAGAGTGCTGTACTGTCATCGCGGCATTCGAAGTAAGCGTTTAGTTAAAGCCCTGCGCGCCCGCGGGGTCAAAGATGTCTTTTCGTTAGAAGGTGGCGCGTGCTCACTTTAGTTCTTTCTTTTTTCGCCATAGCTTTAGCTTACGCCATTGTGGGGTTTGGCGGGGGGTCATCCTACATTGCGGTATTGTCGGCGGCTGATGTCTCTTACACGTTAATTCCAAAAATATCTCTTTTTTGCAATTTACTCGTTGTTACCGGCGGCACGTATCATTATTTTAAAAATGGGCATTTAAAGTGGCGGCTGGTTTTACCTTTTGTTCTCAGTTCAGTTCCGATGGCTTTCTGGGGCGGTACATTTCCCGTGAAAGAGAAAACATTTTTTATCTTGCTGACGGTAAGTTTAATTCTGTGCGGGATGCGTTTACTTTTTTTACCCGACAGGGCGGTGGAGGAAATCAAAGAGCCTTCTGTTTCGGTGTCGTTGATCGTTGGTGGGGTTCTCGGTTTACTTTCCGGGCTGATTGGGATTGGCGGCGGAATATTTCTTTCTCCGATATTAATTAATATGGGCTGGGCGCGTGCCAAAAATGCCGCCGCCGTCGCTAGCGTTTTTATTTTCGTAAATTCAATTGCAGGCCTTTTAGGACAATTTGCAAAAAATAGCAGTCTTGATTTCATGCAGGACTATTTTTTACTTTTCGTCGCGGTGTTTGTGGGGGGCCAAATTGGTTCACGCATCGGCACGCATCCGGCAGTTTCTTTTTCCTTCGTGCAAAAATGTACCGGCGTGTTAACGCTGTTTATCTGTATCAAGCTTCTCATTAAGGTGATTTCATAATCTTATAGTCTCAAACGAATCTTATCTTGGCTTTGGGCTACTTTGTGTCCTTGTCGGCTTTTCAGTTCTCATTTACTTTTTGCTCATGTGTCGAAAAAAAATGTTAGCCGAAAATCTTCTTCTTTCACCAGATGAAATTTGGGATAATGACGGAATCCTTCTAGCGACTTGCGAAAGATCTAGCTTTTCGCTTTCGCAGCAGCGGTTTATCTTTCCCCAGTTCGGAGTCTTAATTTCTAAAAGGCCTAGTTTTAATTTTCGTATTCCGTTTGAATATTACTTAAACAACAAATTAGTAGGTCGTACTCAAAAAATTTCTCCCCGTCGGGAAATAGGACAGTTAGTTTTACTGCCAGTGAATTTTCCACTTTATAGCAAGGTTATCGTTCTTGCGCTGGGCGCACGAGAGATTTAGTTTTTTGGATTAATACGAGCATGCAGTCAGCAAGAGCTTAGACAATTCATTCAGGTTTTCGAAACTGCATGTCTTGAAACCTATAAACTTTTGCAGACCCACATAAATTAAAAAATAATTTTATTTACGGTAAACCATACCGTCTAGGGAAACTTCGTACCGATCGCTGACGTTAAGATAGCGGACGGAATACCGTGTGGGGTAAAATCCCGGCTCCTGATATTTTTTGGGCTGCGGAATCGCTCTTGTGAATTGTGGTTTGGTTCTTAAGTAATCTAAGGTCACCATAGGTTCAACAAAACTCATGCGGCCGTCATAGTAACCATAAATTAAAGTCGAAGTGAACGGCTGACCCTGAAACTCGGGACTCGTGACATCAACAAAGTGCCAACCCATCTTCGGAACTGCGGCTGGGCTCGCGATATAGTTTGCAGCCACTGCGTCGGGCGGTACTGGCTTCATGCACACTGGCACGTCGGCTCCGCGACATGATATATTTAGGCGATCTGTTAAATCCATCATATAGAAATGAAAATCAAGATGGGGTATCATGTAAAAAATAGGCTCGTGTCCGTGAGTTTCCCAGTTGATGGCGAGATGTCGAAAAGGTTTGGCGTTGATGTTCGAAGGCAGTTTCAGAACGGCCTCAAAAGGTTGATCTGGCAATTTATCTAACTCACCGGCAGGAATCAGCACACCAATAGATTTCAGACGCGATTTTTGATCAACAACGGCCCAGGTCTGAATCTGCATTCTGCCGATTGTAGCGGGTTCCGCAAGAACTCGAACTTCTGTTGCGGTAGTAGGTTGTGAGGAAAGAATACAAATACCCCAAAGTAGTAAGCCGATAATCCCTGAAGTCCTTTTTTTTATGGTGGTTTTCACGCGAGCTCCTTTTTGATGTTACTGAGTTTGTCGAAATCTGTTTTTTCGAGAGTTCTTTAAAAGTTTTGCAAGAGCTCAGCCAGATCGGCATTAAGTTAGATCAAGAAATTGTTAACGAGCCTCGGGCCGTCTTCGCAGCCGATTTAATTGCTAATTTATTTTTTATGGAAATAGATTTTAGAAATCTGTTAAATGACGAATAAATCGAAGTTCATCGCGATGACTTCTTCAGACTCAGAAGCGGCAACAATTTTTTTTGTTTTTGCGATGCAGTCTTCAACTAACGTACGAATCGTTGCGATGTCTTTTTTGCTGATGGAATAAATGAATGTGGCATTAAAACTTTTTTCAGAGTGCTTTTGAATATGCGCTATGGCTTGCTGGCGCCAGTTGCTTTGAAGCATGGTTCTCATGGTTCGGTTCTCGGTAAAGAAGTAATCATGGGATAAAACCCAACTTTGCTTTGCGCGGTGAATAAGCCCCATGCTTTGTAAAAGTTCAAGTGATTCGTGAATAAGATCTTCATGGATGCCAAGCCGTTCTGCCAACGCCGCTGGTTTTTGCGAGTGATTCGTTGCTAAAAGCATGTGAAGGGCTCCGTAGTACCAGTGCGTAAAAAAAATATGCTGATTGGGAGTCGATAAAGTTTTTATTGTTTTAAAGTGTTTTGCTTCTTTTATGTATTTAGTTGAAATTTTATCAAGTCGGCGCTGGATGATTTGTTTGAGTTCCTCGGACGTGGCTTTTTCAAGATGTAAAAGTTCTATAAAAAATTCAGCTTCATCTTCGGTCATTTTCCAAAACTTCGTCAGTCGGGCACCTTGATCTAAGGTTAAGTCTGCGGTTCTGCTTAAAACTTGAGGAAGATAAGAGCGGTGGCAGCCGGCAGCTTCGGCCATCAAGCTCTTGTAGCCCCGGCGGGATTCATTTTCTTGCAGCTTAATTTCTAAAATTTGACGGTATGAATTTGCTGAATAAATGTTCATAACATATGTTTATGTGAAATTAACAATTTTCTCAAGAAAATTTATTTAATGTTGTCAAATTGAGAATTAACACATATCTGTATTTACTCAAAATTAGCATTTACACGGAGACTTTTTGGAGCCATTGAACATCCAACATCAAGTTCCCTTTCCGGGAATTCATCGACAGATCTTTCAAGAAAACTTGGATGGAATTCATCATATTCTAAAGTCTGTGAAATGCGGAGTCTGGTCTGTTAATCTGGGAACAAATGAATTATTTATTTCGGAAGAATTAGCAAGCCTTCATGATATTCCCAGCTACTTCGAAAATTATAAGTCAGCATTTCAATGGATTCATCCGGACGATCAAGAAGCACTGATTAAATCCATTGAACACAGCATTGAAATGGGATGCGACCTTCAAGTTGAATTTCGCCTGATTAAGGCCAATGGTGAAATTTTAGGGTTGAAGTCATATGGCCAAATAAAAAAAGACCTCAGTGGTCGGTCGACTTTTTTAATTGGCCTTACGTCGACTGTAAGTGAAGTAAAAAGCTTTTCAAAAACCGACCAACAAAGTGGTGTCGTCAATGCCGCCTTACTCACTCAATTGAAACAAATGATCGAAGCTAAACAACAAGCCGAATCGGCCAACCGGGCGAAAAGTTCGTTCCTGGCAAATATGTCCCATGAGATTCGAAATCCCTTAAGTGTTATTGTGGGCTTCGCAGATTTATTAACTGATCCAACAACAAAAGTAGATGACCGTCGTCACTTTGCGGAGACTCTAAAAAGAAATTGCGAACAATTAACAGTGTTACTGAATGATATTTTGGATTTTTCAAAAGTTGAAGCGGGGTATTTGAAAGTCGAGCGTTTAGAATTTTCACTTTGTACGGTGGTTGATGACGTTGCGAATTCTTTAAAGATGAAGGCGCAAGAAAAGGGATTAAAATTAGTTTTTGAAAAGGAATCGGGAATTAATACTAACTTGAATTCAGACCCTTTTCGCGTGAAGCAAATTTTATGGAATCTTATTGCGAACGCGATAAAGTTCACGGAACAAGGCTTAATCAAGGTGCGGATTTGTGAAATTGAATCCCATCTCTGCGTTGAAGTCGAAGATACCGGTCTAGGAATTAAGCCGGTTCAGCAAGAACAACTTTTTAAACATTTTTCTCAAGCTAATGATACGATCACTCGAAAATTTGGGGGTTCGGGCCTGGGCCTAGCCTTATCGAAAAGTTTGGCCGAGCTACTTGGGGGGTGTCTCACGTTAGAGAAAAGCCAGCTGAATGTGGGTTCCCTTTTTAGACTGACGTTTGATAGTTAGCAAGACAGCGATAAAGAACACGATAAAGTACGCGATCAATCGCTTGGATTCAACGGCTGCACTTCTTCGAAAATCAGGGTGCCTCTATTAACTTCGTTCCGATGGAATCGAAATTGAAGGTGGTTATCCACCCTCGGTCGAAGCTTTTGATTTTGATCTCGTCCATGATCATCGCCTGGCCATGGCTGCAGCCGTCGCTAATGTTGCTGGCGCGAAGGTTCGGATTTTATATCCTGAAGTTGTCGATAAAAGTTTTCCGGAATTCTGGTGTTTACTTAATTCCGGTCTAAAATAAATTTATAATTCTGTCACTAACGCGTCCACTGTTTTTTTAGCATCGCCGTAAAGCATGCGCGTATTTTCTTTGTAAAAAAGTGGATTTTCAATTCCAGCGTAGCCCGTGGCCATTCCACGCTTTGAAACAATAACGTTTTTTGCTTTCCAAGCTTCAATCACCGGCATTCCGTAAATAGGGCTTGAAGGATCTTCAAGAGCTGAAGGATTCACAATATCATTGGCACCAAGCACGACCACGATGTCGGTTTCAGGCAGGTCAGAATTAATTTCTTCCATTTCTAAAACAATATCGTAAGGAACATTGGCTTCCGCAAGTAAGACGTTCATGTGACCTGGTAAGCGGCCCGCGACGGGGTGAATAGCAAAGTGAACTTGAATTCCTTTCGCTTGTAACTTTTTAACTAACTCAAAAACTGGATGCTGCGCTTTTGCCACGGCCATTCCGTAACCAGGAACAATAACAACTTTGGTGGCACTTTTAAAAAGGTCAACGGTTTCAGAAATTGTTATTTCTTTTATTTCGCCTTCCATCACCGCGCTGGTTTGCGATGATGATGAATTTTGATCCGTTCCGAAGCCACCAAAGATAACAGAAACAATAGACCGGTTCATCGCTTTACACATAATATGAGAAAGAATAGCACCAGAACTTCCGACCAAGGCTCCGGTCACAATGAGCAGATCATTTGATAACATAAATCCAGCCGCCGCCGCCGCCCAGCCCGAATAGGAATTAAGCATGGAAACCACAACGGGCATGTCGGCGCCGCCGATGGCCATAACTAATAGTATTCCAAGAACCGCAGAGGCTAAGCCCATCACGGATAGAAACTGTAAACCAGTCTCGTGATCCGCAGTTAAAAATAAATACAATAAAAATAAACTAAAAACGGCTATTCCCAGTGTGACGAAGTGGCGCCCGCGATAAACCAAAGCGCGGGACATCACTTTACCTTCTAATTTCCCCCACGCGATCACTGAACCCGTGAAAGTTAGCATTCCGATAAAAATACCTAGATAAATTTCTACCAAATGAATGGTGTGCGCGGCGCCGACTAAATTTTTTGTTGATGAATCTAAGTACGAACCAACACCCACAAGGACCGCAGCAAGTCCCACAAAGCTATGCAGGATCGCAACAAGCTGAGGCATTGACGTCATCTCGACACGAGCCCCCAGAAATACCCCGATTGCAGAGCCTAGAACCATGGCTATAATAATAATTGGTAAGCCGCTCGCACCAGAACCTAATAAAGTGGCAAAGATCGCAACGCACATTCCGATCATGCCGTAATAATTTCCTCGTCGGGCCGTGGCCTGAGTTGATAGTCCGCCTAAGCTTAAAATAAAAAGCACACCTGACGCTAAATAAAAGATAACTTGTTGTCCGCTGGAAATCATCACTCCTACTTTCTAAACATCTTAAGCATACGGTGAGTCACGTAGAAACCACCAGCCACATTGATTGTAGCCACTAAGATCGCGACAAAAGCTAAAACTGTAATGGGATTCGAAAAAGAATCTTTCACTTGCAGTAAGCCACCAATTAAAATAATTCCGCTGATCGCATTCGTCACACTCATTAACGGAGTGTGAAGCGCGTGGGCCACATTCCAAACTAATTGCCAGCCGATAAAACATGAAAGAACGAACACCGTGAAGTGCGCTAGAAAATCAAGCGGGGCTACCTGGCCTAATAAGGCAAAAATAATTCCTAAAACAACTAAAACAACAGTTGAAGTTTTCGCCTGTTTTGCCGCCAGCTGCTCCGCGGTCGGACCTTGAGGTTTTTCTTTCACCGCATTTTTAGCAGAAGCGCCTGCTTGCTGCACGGCAAGGGGTTTTGCGGGCCAATTTATTTGACCTTCAAAAACGACAGTGGCGCGACTAACGACATCATCATTCATATCAAAATTAAAATGCGCCGCTTTTCCCATATCATCGATTAAGTGACAAATATTATTCCCATAAAGTTGACTGGCTTGCGTCGGTAGCTGGTCCACTTTGCCGGCAATGGTGACGCCGTTGTGTTTGATAATTTCACCCGGCTTCGTGTATTCACAATTTCCGCCCGAGGCAGCGGCAAGATCAATGATGACCGATCCCGGCTTCATCAATTCCACCATATCTTTTAAAATTAATTTCGGAGCCGGTCGCCCCGGAATTTGCGCCGTCGTGATAATGATATCGACGTCGCGCGCCTGTTCACGAAACAGTTTCATTTCGGCAGCGATAAAAGCGGGACTCATTTCTTTCGAATAACCTGCAGCCGTTGCGCCATCTTCTTCGATTTCAACCGTTAGAAATTCCGCACCCATACTTTGAATTTGTTCACGCACTTCTTTTCGAGTATCAAACGCGCGGACAATGGCTCCCAAGTTTTTCGCAGTTCCCAATGCGGCCAGTCCCGCAACGCCAGCGCCAATCACCAGAACTTTTGCCGGTTCTACTTTTCCCGCAGCGGTAATTTGGCCATTGAAAAAGCGGCCAAAGTGATTTGCGGCCTCAATCACGGCGCGATAGCCAGCAATGTTTGCCATCGAGGAAAGAACATCCATTTTTTGAGCGCGAGAAATTCTAGGAATCGCATCCATCGCGACAGCATTTATTTTTTTAGCGGCCAAAAGTTTAAGTAATTCAGGATTTTGTGCCGGCCAAAGATAACAAAATAAAGCGGTGCCTGCGCGCATGGACTGCACTTCTTCGGAAGTTGGAGGTTGTACTTTGAAAACAAGTTGAGCCTCAGAGAATAAAGCGGCGGAAGTTGCTACAACGCGGGCTCCGGCTTTTGAAAAGTCCTCATCTGAAAATGAAGCCCGTTCACCAGCTCCAGTTTCTATGAGAACAGTAAAGCCTTGTTTTACTAAGCGCTGCACCGTCTTCGGGGTAGCCGCAACGCGCGCTTCAGAAGCATTTAATTCGCGGGGAATACCAACTAACATACGAACCTCTTTATAGATTTAAAGGAGCCATTTCATTCACTGCAGGAGTCAGAAAATATGGTTCAACATTAGGTATTTTTAGACTTCTCGTCAATTTTAAAACAGGTTCCTTCCTACGTATTGCCGCCGCGGTTATCTTCTTGCACCGTAATATGCTCATATATGACTATCAGGCACCATCATACCCTAAAACACGCGAAGACTTTTATTCTAGGCCTTACTTTGTCACTTTCGACCATTAGTTATGCGCAGACTAGCTGCACGGCTTTTTTTAACAGAACGTCGATTTCATCCTATAATGAAATATTAGATCAGATGAAAAAAGATCCTTATCCCGTTTATAAGTTACCCATTCAGCCGATCACTTTATTTCGAACTATTGCTAAACATATGCTACCTGAATTTTTTGTTGGTAAAAGATCGGTAGAGATTCTTCAAGATAAAAGAGACTACCGCGAAGTAGGCTTACCGAAACCCATTCATCCCATGGGAGTTGGCTTTGAGGGCGTCCTTCAAATGAAAAAATCCCGGTGGTCTGGATCTTTTCGTGGCGGCACGTTTCCGGTTCTTGTTCGCGCTTCGATCAGTCAGGGTAATCCTTTCAAGAATCAAACTTCCGGAAAAGCGCAACCCCGATCAACCGCTTTTGCGATCAAAATTTTTAAAGATTCTGATCTGACAGCGCCGCAGAAAACAGCCAATATTGTTTTTCAAAATGATCTTAACGGTCAGGTCAACTCTGATGGCAGTGCTATTGACTGGACGCAAGCCGATCAAACGAATCAGCCGCCGTTAAATATTTTAAAAATAAGACATTTTTACGAAGTCATGACTTTACTCGGTGTTGCTAAGGCGGCGATCAAAACAAAATCGGATCATACGACGCGATTTCCTTACGTGAATCCTGTCCTTAGACCCGTGCACAGTATGGCCGAGCTCGGTGAAACAGATCCTAACCAAGTTCAGACGCCGGTGTGGCTTATGCTACGCCCGTCCAAAGAGATGATTGTGGTGCGTGAAGATGATTTTCGAAATGAACTTACCGAAACGGCAAAGAAAAATGGGCAGTTAATTTATGATCTTTACGCCGCCGATTCATTAGATAGTTCGGGACAAAAAGAATGGGAATCTGTCGGACAACTTGTTTTAAAATCGGCTCTTTTATCTCGGGGCGTTGATCAAAATGTGCTTTTTCCGCACGACACCATTCGAAGTTCTTTTACGGGTAAAGAAATTCAAACTCCATCTGTTCCTAAAAAGGAAATTCTGCTTCCTACAAATAATCCGTAACCGAGTCAAACGAGGAAGCGGAATAATTTAAATTTCATCTTGTAGACTTAGTAGCCCGCATGCGCTGCCATGTCACACGCGTACTGCGGCATGAATCCACCCGCGGCTGGTCCGCCATTGCATGGACCATCGGAATCTCCTGGAGTTTTCACCCAGATGTAGGCATCAACAAGGCCCGATGAAAATGTTTGGGACCGAGGTCCCCGCGCGCGGCCTGCAGGATTACACCAAGTGTCGCCAGGTCCGTTTCCATTACGACTGGTTTGATTAAGCTGATGCGCTGATTGATTCCATCTTGGCTCATTCACCAGGGACCCGCAACTCCGGGTAAAGCATCGGGTTCAAGGATCATTAACTGAAATCACGTTCATAAATTTTAGTGTCAAATGGTATTGTTATGAAATGACTGCTATTTAATATTTTTGATCACACTTAACTGCGTGTTGTTTTTTAAAAATTTATTTTTTATGAAGTCTAGACACTGGCTCCACGGAATAAAAAATATGTAAAAAACAAAAGAGGCATCGAATCTGACAAGCATAACGAACCAGTTTAAGGTCTGAAAAATCAAGCATCCGAGAATCGCTACGTAGCGATAGCGCCTAGAAAATATAACTACCGGCAAACTGAGTTCTAGAAGAATGACGAAGGCGGCAGAAATTTGGCAAAGTAGTGGAAACTGAGCCAAGGCAGATCCGAAAGTCCAACTGGTTTTACGAAAATAAAATAAGTACTGATTAAAAATAATTTGATTTCTTAAATTGTCCGAAAATACCCAACTGAGGCCTGATTTTTTTAATTTTGCGATCGCCGCAGCAAAAAACATCAGGCTCCAGATCAACCAAATTAAGCGTTGTGGCCAACGGGGTGTTTCAGTCGGAGGCACTAAATTCGGTTTGAATCGTCGGGTCATCAAATAATCGAGCGAAAACATCTGAGAACATGGGGCCATAACGAAAATGAATGAAGCCAGAATCAAGAGGCAATCTTCCGGATGATAATACCCGTAGCAATACCGTAATCCTAAAAGGTACAGCGAAAGAACAGAAGATATAAGAACACTTAACGGAGTCAGAAATCCAAAACAGGAAAAAAGAATGAAACAGCGCCACGCCAACTCTAAAATTTCAAATACTTGTACCGTTGGTGGACCCCAACCGAAATATCTGTAAATGAAAATAGGATGCCAAAATTCCGTCGGCAGGTTGATCCAACCCGCATCGATTTTAGCTTGTCCTATAAAGAAGAGTAGACCAAAAAATAAAAATCTGCTGATTGCCAAATCCAGTGTTTTTGTAGGTTTAAACCAAAAGTCACCCCAGTATTTTTTCAATTCATAGACTCCTGCAAGATCAATTTTCTTTCTTCTGGCAACGCGTGATCAAAGTTAGATTCTAGATTTAACCGCCACTTATCGAGGTATATTTTAAATGCGATTAAATCCGGCCCTATATTTTTCTGAAATAGTTTTTTCATCCCTAACCTGAGGCGTTTCGTTTGATGTTTATCTCTCATGAGTCGAATTGCTTTTCTAAAAGAGTCTCGGTCAAAAGGTGCCAGATATTTCGGATCGGTCAATTCTTTTTCGTAGACGCCCGCTTGATCGCGAAAAACGCCGTAATACGTAAACTCTTTGAAGTACGTGACATCCTTTTTGTTCACGGAGTACATCGGGTAGGAAACGAAAGGCCAATACGAGCGACCTTTTGGCGGGGAAAAGGCGAAAATCACGCTGGTGAGTCCAAAAAATAAAATGGTTAGCGTCGCAATAGCTTTCTGCAGAGTCGACATGGGCATTCCTGAAAAATAACATGTAAATTCTAAAGATTCAAAGAATGGAAGGTTCAGCATTTTTATCTTTTTTGACCACTTCCAAAATATTTTAAAAACATTTCAATCAGGGCCAATGTGACCCAAAAGATGTTGGCGCAGAATCCGCTATAGGACTGTTGTGGATTGCAAGAAAGTCAAAGTGGCTTCACGCGAACCTCATTGACGAGTAAATCACTAGGGGGAATTATGAATTGTGCATCTATTTTAGTCGGAATAATTATGTTTGCTAGCGGAGTAAGCTTTGCTCAATCTTCTTTTGAAAAGGTAGGAATTCCGGCATTGAAAAAATCTGTCGTCGAAAGTTTCGTTAAAACAGATCAAGGTAAAACCTGTCCGGCAGCAGGCACAGTTAGCTTCGATCGCTTAGCGCAAGTGATTGGGTCAGCTAGCAGCTCGGTCGATTCAGTGGCAAGATTAATTGAAAATGTGAAACCCCGCCGCGATAAATTAAATATTGATTCCAGTCGGTGTGGGAAGTGTCAGCAAGTTAATCAAGTAGCGGCTTTTACGACTTCGGAGCCAGCAAAAACGTCAACAAATTCGAAATGCAATAATCGTCCGACGACGAATATTCGTAAAATTTTACCGATGGATCAGGTCGAAAATTTTGTGGACTCAACCCTTCGCGGGAATACCTCTGAAGGTCGATCACTAAATCAGGGGTGCCCAGATCCTTGTTCTTTTTATGTGGCCTCGGCCGTGACCGAGCGTGATCATAATCAAAGTCTACTAAACCTTACCGTGCATTGTGGACAACCCCGAAATGGAAGTATCCTTTTCGCTGACTATAAATACACCGCGGGATTGATCCAAAGCTGGAGTTGTAAGTAAAAAACTTAGTCTACTGCTTTTAAAAAATGATCCACTGATCGCTTCTGGTTAGTGGATCGTTTTGTCTACTGATTTTTTTCTACTGAAGGTTGTTCCAAACCTGATTAAGAGCCTCTAGAAAATACTCACTAGGTTGCGCGCCAGATACGGTGTATTTTCCGTTAATCAGAAAAAAGGGAACTCCCTGAACCGCAATCTGATACGCGGCTTCTTCGTCGGCCCTTACTTCGGTGGTAAAAGCGTCGGTTTCAAAAAGCTGTTGAACATCCTGGGGTGGCAATCCGATTTGTGCGGCTAATTCTTTGAGTGTATCAGGATCAGCAATATCTTTACCTTCGGTTAAGTAAGCCGAGAAAAGGGTTTCCTCGGCCTGATCTGCATGACCCAGCTTGCGTGCAAGCTGAAGTAAGCGGTGAGCATCAAAAGAATTCGTGGGTATGGCTTTTTCTAAGTGAAACTCAAGGCCCGCATTTTTCGCACTGGCGGTCATACGATCATTCATCAGCTGCGCCTCGGGTAAAGTCTTACCATATTTTCGCGCTAAGACTTCGACAAGCGCTGGCGCCTTATTTTTGGCGGCACCGGGGTCAAGCTCAAAACTTTTCCATTCAATTTCGACGTGCTCACGATGTTCAAATTGCTTCAATGCGGCTTCCAGATTTCGTTTTCCAATATAACAAAAAGGGCAAAGCACATCCGACCAAATTTCTATTTTCATTTTTCAAAGTCCTACCAAAGATAATCAATATTCAAATAAACAATATGCGCTTCGTAACCGAAGCCGTATCATCTTTACGGCTGGTGTAGAAAAAAGTGTTATGCAGAGCCGCCATTCCTTCAGAGACAATCAAGGGTCTGTTTATCTCACTTTTAGGAAAAGTTTCAACGGCCGGGCGTGCCGCGCAACTCGATATGAATCCAGATATCACCGAAAGCGCCAAAATTCTAAAGGCTATTTTTTTATTCATTCTCTGAAGATGAATGGACTCAAATGTCCTGTCAATTTTTTTTCTGAAGGCTTGCACAGGCATTCGTGGGTTCAAGGTGGACCACCAGGCAAAAGCTACCTATTGCATTATCCGCTGAACGCGCTACATGTAAGCG
The DNA here is from genome assembly GCA_043732425.1 of Bdellovibrionales bacterium. Taxonomy (GTDB): domain Bacteria; phylum Bdellovibrionota; class Bdellovibrionia; order Bdellovibrionales; family Bdellovibrionaceae; genus Pseudobdellovibrio. Next base: position 5,370 of record JAYTHR010000520.1, on the reverse strand, counting down.
TATGAAAAAAATATTTCTTCTTACAACCCCTAATAAGAAACCGGACCGTCAAGTTGAAGCCGTCAAACACGAGCTCAAGAAATACATCGGTCGCGAAAGACGAAAAAGCTTACCTGCAGGAATTGATTTCTGGGATTTTGATTGTAAATTCGGTCATGAAGCATCGTCGGCAATTGATATTCATGTTGCAGAAATCAATAAAAAAATTGATGAGGTCGTTTTAGCCAAAGCAGCTTCTTTTTACATTGAAGTTATGGCCAAACCGGGACGCCGACTAAAACGAGCCAATGGCCAGGGTCAAGGCACAGCAGAGTTATTAGCAGACGCCAGTGACGAAGCCGACGGCGAGTCGGGCTCTGGTTTCTGAAATCGGTTCCTACAGCCCCGTCACGAAGCAGCTAAATTTTTATAAAGAATTTTCCGTAGGCCCGATGCTCAGTAAACCAATTTGAAGTTTATTTTCTACTTTGTAATTTGCTACATTAACTTCTAGTTGCAGGGTCCAATCATTGTGTCCATCGGGATCAACTAAAGTTTGCGCCATCTTCCAAATTTCATTTTCTGCTTTTATATGTGTGTTGTAATTGGCGCGGGCCTTTTGATCGAAACAGATTTTCTGGTGATCCTCATAATAAGACTTGAGACACTCTTCAAGATCTTGGGGGCGCCAAGATAAATTTTGGATAGGATGACTTGCCACAAGATATTCTGAAGCCAGCTGATAATTTTTCAAAGCTAACAGCTTTAAAAGCCGATGAATTTCGTTACGGATCAGAAGGGTCACTATTTTCGGATCCTGTTGTCGCCCGAGCTGTGGTCCAATAGTATTCCGAGTCACAGTCACGCTTTGTGAGACTTGCATTTTCTGCCAGTCATCAATCAGGCTCGAATCGGTTTGTCGGACCATGGACCCGAAGTAGACGGCGATAGCCCTGACTTCGTCGGTTTTAGCGGCGTCAGGAACTGTTTGCTCGATAACTTTGAAAACTTCGCTCAAATATCGTAGAAGAATTCCTTCGATGCGCTGAAGTTCATAGTCTCTGACGTACTCGTCAAAAGATTGAAACGTTTCGTACATTTCTCGGGCGATTGATTTCGGACGGATGTTTTCTTGACCAACCCACGGACAAGCGGCCGCGAAAATATTAAAGCACGAGTAAATAAAATCACGATTGGGTTTGGGATGCTCTAACTTATCAAGCTCGGCAATGCGTTCCTCAAATTCAATTCCGGCTAGCTTCATCTCAAACATTTTTTCTGACTTTAAGCGATCCAATTGCTTTCGTAAAATTAATTCAGGACTTTCCAGAATGGATTCGACAAGACTTAATAGATCAAGCGCATAATCAGGTGTTAAAGGATCTAGTAATTTGATCGTATCCAGCAAAAATAAAGATAAACTATTATTTAAAGAAAAATCTTCTTGAAGATCAACATGAACACGAATTCGTTTTTTTTGCTTTACCGAATTTACTGGCGGCGATAAAAAATCAATTATTTTTCGCTCGTACAAAGACCTGAAATACGTAAAAGCTAATTTTGTAAGATGCTTTTTGTTACCCATAGTTCCATGGGATCGTTGGATTAACTCGCGCATCGAATCACAAGCACTTTCGGAATGGCCCAGTGCATCGCGGCTAAGAACATTCAGGAGCATACTGTGCGAGACCTGAAAGCTCGAGACTAGCGCTTCGGGTTTTGAAATTATCAATTTATTAAACGTTTCTTTGGTCCACATCACAAAACCGTGCGGCGGAGGCGTTTTTAAAATCATTTTTTTAGCTTTTGCGGGATTGGCATTGGCTTTTAGCTTTATTTTTAAATTCTCGATCGCGTGCTCGGGGGCTTGGGCGACAACTAAGCCGCGGTCATCGAAGCCGCGTCGGCCAGCGCGACCACTGATCTGATGAAAATCGCGCGCGCTCAAAATCGCCGTTTTTTTACCATTGTATTTGCAAAGCTTAGTAAAAAGAACGGTGCGAATCGGGATATTGACTCCGACGCCTAGGGTGTCCGTGCCGCTAATTAATTTCAGCAGCCCCAGTTGCGCTAGCTTTTCTATCAGAATACGGTAACGCGGAAGTAAGCCCGCATGATGAAGGCCAATACCATTTTTAAGAAATCTTTGAATTTCTTTTCCGTAAGAACTAGGAAAAGATATTCCTTCTAAGGCTTTATTAATTTTTTGTTTTTCTTCCTTTGAAACAAAATCAATGCTCAAAAGATTTTGTGCTTCTTCGGCGGCCTCCCGCTGCGAAAAATTCACTAAGTAAATTGGATAAAGCTGTTTGGCTATCAGTTCCGATACAGTTTCATGAAGTGGAGTCTCGCGGTACTCGAAGCTTAAAGGCACCGGGCGATCTTGAGACGACACGACCGTAGTCGGTTTTTGATTAAGTTCGGTCAGGGCTTTCGCAAAAAAATCCATATCACCCAATGTTGCTGACATCAGAATAAATCTTGTTTTTTTCAGCACAAGTAGAGGTACCTGCCAAGCGACGCCACGTTCCTGATCCGAGTAGTAATGGAACTCGTCCATAACGACGTCATCCACAGGACAGTTTTCACCATCTCGAAGCGCCATGTTGGATAAAATTTCAGCCGTGCAACAAATGATCGGCGCCTGTTGGTTAACTCCGCCATCACCCGTGATCATTCCGACTTGATCCGGCCCAAAAGCGGCGCAAAGGTCTCTAAATTTTTCATTCACCAAAGCTTTTATAGGACAGGTGTAAAAAGATCTGCGGCCCCGTGCTAGCGAATCAAAGTGCAGCGCTAAAGCCACCAGTGATTTACCTGAACCCGTCGGCGTATTTAAAATAATATTTTTTGCTTCAATTAATTCTAAAATGGCTTCTTCTTGCGCCGGATACAGCTGAAGGTCTTTCGAAGATGTATAATCTAGGAAGCGATCTAAAATAGAATCCGTGCTGACTTCTGCCTTTGGCGGAAGCTGCCAGTAAAGGGGCCAGTCCATGCGTTATCATAATCGATCATGCGGTAAAGGGAAGAAATTTCGATGGCTCAGACGAACGACTTTTTAGCTTTTAAGTTGGAACACTTGATTTAAGTTTTCAGCTTGAATTCCTTGTTTATAAAACTTCTGATAAATCATCGAAACATTTTCGTAATTTGCTTCTTTCATGATTTTTTTAAGCTCTTTTTCAAATAAATTTTGGTACGGCTCTAATTCGGCCAATGAATCTTTTTTGGCAACGGCATTTGTTGCATTTTCTGACAGATTGATAATGTTTTCCTATTTCTGATTTTATTGAATGATTTGTAGTTCTGGTTCTTGAACGAACCTTGAAGGTTGATAATGACTAATCGGTAAACCCTGCCTAAGCCTTGAATTCTACAAAATTTGCAAAGCCCTAATTAACTACAGTGTGATCGGTAGCCGCATTTGATATTTAAACAGGTTTTAAGTAGAAAAAATGGTTGCGGGGGCAGGATTTGAACCTACGACCTTCGGGTTATGAGCCCGACGAGCTACCGGGCTGCTCCACCCCGCGACAGATATTTGTGATCAAAAGAATAAGCATACCATCGTTAAATGTCACGCTTATAATCAAGATCATCTGTTTTAGGTGAATGTGAATATCTAAAAGGCATAAATAATGATCAAACTGCATAAATTTAAATCTATTTTGAATTAAACACTACTTTCTAACTGATGTGCATGCTGACATCTTCAGAAAAAATATCATAGCCTGTGGACCTACCAATAAAGGAAACGATATGAAACTCGATCAGAACACAATTTTAATTACCGGCGGTGGTAGCGGTATCGGTCTGGCTTTAGCGAAGCGATTTGTTAAAGCGGGCAGCCAAGTGATCATTTGCGGTCGTCGTGCCGAGGCTCTTAGACAAGCTAAGACAGAGTGTCCCGGGCTGATCACATTCACCTGCGATGTCTCTGAAGAAGTTAGTCGCCAAAAGTTTTTCGAAGCGGTAACGCATGAATTTCCTAATCTTAATGTATTAATTAATAATGCCGGAATTCAAAATCGACTCGCGCCGTTGACGGCGGCTCAGGATTGGAGACGACACCGTAGCGAAATTGCGACTAATATAGAAGCGCCGCTGCATTTATCAATGCTGTTCATCCCACATTTAATGAAGCAAAGAAATCCGGGGATCATCAATGTGTCTTCGGGTTTAGCTTTTGCTCCGATATCTTTTATGCCTACGTACTGCATGACAAAGGCAGCCCTTCACTCGTTCACGCTGAGCTTACGACATCAGTTGAAATCAACGCCGATTGAAGTGACTGAATTGATTCCACCTGCTGTTAATACGGACTTAGGCGGCAAGGGCCTACATAATGACGGGGCTAACCTGGATCAATTTGCGGATCATTGCATGAAAAAACTAGGTGCGGGCGAGTTAGAATTTGGATTTGAAAGTTCCGAGTCGCGCCGACTGGCAGCAAAGCAGGCTTTGGATACTTTCTTTCTGATGATGAACAAGTAAAATCAGGAAACAATAAAACGATATTTTTTTTAAATCAAAGCGAGCTGAATGATTCAGGCTTTTTAATTTCAAGATTTCTTAACAGAGATTTTAGAACTCGCTTTTTTTGAAAATAAAATGTTTTCTTTGTCTAAAGGATCTCTCAAGACAGAGAATTTTTAATGAGATTTTGTTTTTCAAACCTTTTTATAAAAGTTACGTTTTTCTTTTCTGCCGTGTTCTGTACTTTCAATACCCAGGCGCAGGAAGTTAAAAATTGGAGTGATGAATCTGAAGTGGGTATAGTCAAGGTAACGGGAAATACGGATTTGGAAAATTATAAGTTAAAGCAAAAAACAATTTATAAATGGGACCAGCAAGCTTTAACCGCCACGGGCAAGTATTTGGAAACAAAGTCCTCATGATTACAAACGGCGAAATCTTGAGATGCGGCTCTTCGCTACGAAAAAATTCTATCTGATCTTTGGTCCGTGTTTGTGCATCAAGGGGTGGAAAGTGATTATTTCGGTGGTTATGTGCAAAGGGATAATTCGGATTTAGGCGCAAAGTACAATTTGATAAAGGCTGCTGAAGAAAATTTAATTTCGGAAGCGGGTTGTCCTTACACGAAAACGAATCCGTCAACCGGTGCCGATCTTAAGTATGAAAACTACGGACGACTTTATGCCGAGTATTCACGAAAAATGAATGAAGCCGTGTCATTTAAACTTTGGTTCGAATATCTTCCAAATTTTACACAGTCTGAGGCTTATTTACTGAACCACAAGGCCTCTCTCAGCTCTGTTGTGAATTCAGTGCTTTCTGTAAAAATCAGCTACTTAACGAAGTTTCATAATTTGACCGTGAAGATGACCTAAGCTACAACGGACTCAACTTTCACAACGGCGCTTGTAG
>JAYTHR010000519.1:0-2669 GCA_043732425.1 Bdellovibrionales bacterium | reverse complement strand
GGTGGTTTTCTTCTTCTAGAATTTTAACCAAAGTATTTAAGCCTGAAATTTCTTGGTTCAGATGCATGATTTGCTGTTCTTTTTCTTGCAAGACTTGCGTATAGGCTTTTTTTAAATCAGCCAACAGTCTGTTGGCCGCCGTGATTACGGATTCGCCAGACTCTGTTTTTATATCTAGCGAAGATTTAGTTGTTACTCCAGGCTCAGCGTCACTTTTAAGGGAGGGGCGATGTTCCTGGACGTAATGATCAGTTGTCGAAGAAGCTTCATCTAAAATCAGATATTTTCCATCATCAAATTTGAATTGGATATCCTCTGCTTTTATCTTACGGCGTAACGTGGAAACGCTGATTTTATATTTCATTGAATAGTCAGCTAGTGGTAGCCAGCTTTTTTCAATTTGATCAGGCCTCATGCGCTATGTCCCCTCGACTATTCAACCCTAGCATAGGCGAAAGGCTTGTCAAATAGGGATTCTGAACAGGTCGTTAGTCCTGGTTACTCAATCTATATTCCCTTTAAAACCCCTGGATAGCTGGATTTTGGTCTGGATATCCAAAGATAATTTAACTAAAATTCAGGTTTATCCGGCATTTACTTTGTGGTTAACTGCTGGATAGGATGAATATTCGCAAAAAAAAGAAAATAGCTTTGGTGCTAAGCGGTGGTGGAATCAAAGCCGCCGCCTATCATATTGGCGTTTGCCTGGCTTTAAAAGAAAAAGGGTTTCGTTTCGCCGGCGGACCTAAGGAGCTTGTTCGTCAGAAGTTTCCTGAGGACTCTTCAGTAGATCCAACCATCCGGCTTTACGTGGGGTCTAGTGCTGGCGCTTTTATTGCCGCTACGCTGGCCTCTGGTCGATCGTTGGAATCTTTAATTACGGCTTTTCAGGTTGGTGCGAAGACGGCTCTAAGTTATGATCTACCTAAAGAAGAACATCTTAAGCCATTAGGTTACCGTCATCTTTTTAATTTAAATTCGAAACGCATTTTAAGCTGGCTGCCAAAAAGTTTATTGCAGAAGTCTTTGCTGACCGGCGGTTTAGAAGTTTTTCTGAAAACAGGTTTTACTTTAAATGGTGTTTTCAATACGAACGGAATCGAGCGCTATTTAAGAAAATACGTACTTGATGAAAACGACTTCGCTCGGCTGGGCGTCGAGCTTTATATAATTTCAACGCAGCTCAATCACTCCAGCAAAACTGTTTTTGGACCCTTTCTGGAAAACTCAAGTAACGAAACAACTCAGTTTATTGGTTATTCAAAAATTTCGGATGCGGTCGCTGCTTCAACTTCACTTCCGCCGGTGTTTGCACCCTACCCAATTACGGGTCCTGATAAAAAAGTTATTTATCATTATGACGGTGAAATTCGTGATACCTTAAGCACTCATGTGGCTTCCGACCACGGCGCCGATCTGATCATCGCTTCTTATTCCATGCAGCCCTATCACTTTTCGGAAGAAGCCGGCTCACTGCACACTTATGGAATGCCCGTAATTTTAAATCAAGCCTTGTACCAAGTGGTCGAGCAAAAGGTAGCCAATACAATTCGTTACCAGAGACAAAAAAAAGATTTATTCAACACGATGAAATCGGTTTGTGAAGAGCTGAATTTATCTTCAGAGATCAAAAATAAACTTCTAACCACTGTTAAAGACAAATTATCTTTTAATCCGCAGGTAGATCATATTTACATCTCGCCGCGCCCGCAAGATTTCGAAATGTTCTTCGCCGATCATTTTTCGCTGAACCCAGTCATCCTGCAGCGGATTTTAAGAATTGGCTTTCGATCTGGCCTGCAGGCACTGCGTGAGCATTTATAAATAAGTAATTTAAGAAAAACTTATTATCCTAAGCTTTTCTCGATCATCTGAAAAAGTGGTCCCGACGCTAATCCAAGAATAAGAATCAGTGCTGCCGCAATCACGGTTACCACAATGGTTGCGTATGAGTGATCATCCGCGATGTCGCAATCACCTTCGCGCATATACATCATGACGATCGGACGCAGATAATAAAAGGCGCTGATAACCGAATTGATAACTCCCCATAAAGCTAACCAGATCAAGCCCTCGTTGACGGCCGAGCTAAATAAATAAAGCTTACCGAAAAATCCTAAGGTTGGCGGCAATCCCGCCAGCGAAAATAAAAATATCGATAAACATAAAGCTAGCAGAGGCTGATTCTTGGCAAAGCCTGCCAGGTTGTCGGTCTGAATAACGGTATTTTCATTTTTCTCGATCATGCTGATAACGGCAAACGAACCCAAGGTCATCAAGCCATAACCGATAAGATAAAAGATAACACTGGCCGCGCTGAACGCTGAGCTTTGGCTAATGCCCGCGCTGATGACTCCTATAAGGATGTATCCCGAATGTGATATGGAAGAATACGCTAACGTTCGTTTAAAATTCGTTTGCACAATAGCCGCAACGTTTCCGACTGTCATCGTGATGACGGCCAGCCACTGTAGAACATCAAATAAGTTTTGAGAACCAATCAATGGTTTCGTCGCTATCACGCGAAGAAAGGCGGCAAACGAAACGGTTTTTACGGCCGTCGCCATAAATGCCGTTAACGGCGTGGGGGCCCCTTGATAAACGTCGGGAGTCCATGCGTGAAATGGAGCTATCGACACTTTGAAACAAAATCCAATAACGATGAAAGC
>JAYTHR010000518.1:0-2671 GCA_043732425.1 Bdellovibrionales bacterium | reverse complement strand
GGGAAAAGTACCGAGGGTGAAGTTTCAAATCCAACGGGTGCCACGCCTGAGACTCCGATGACTCCGCCGCCAGAAAAGATCGAGCAAAAGACGATTGATATTATTAATCAAGATCAACCACCCGAAGCGCAAATTTCAACAGACGGGGCTCCTTCAGAGGATAAAGTCTCCGAAGCGTTACGATACCGCATGATTTGTGAAGGCGAATGGACGGGTAGCGAATGTATCACGCGATATTCGGCAATTTATTTAGCTGCGATTGGCAGCTACTATCGCTATGACGGTATCGATGCGACCACGAATGACACCGCGGTCATGCTGAGCAAGTTTAATCCTGGCTTTGGCTTCGGCTGGTCGAACTACTGGTTTGAAAATTTTAAAACGGAATTAGGATTTAGCTTTCAAAGCTTATCGATTAACGAAGAAGCGCGCGGACGTCCGATCGATCAAGATAAAAAAGTTCTAGCGAACCTTTATGCTTTAGCAAAAATCGAAACCGGGCCAATGGGATTTTCCTTCGGAATTTCGCAAATCGATAAAGTATTTTACCGCTTCTACAAAGAAAATATTGTTGTGTTCAACGATGGTGGGGTCACCGTGCAGGTCGTTCCCATCATGCAGTACCGTGCAGGCTTCAGCTACGTACTTCACCAAGAGGGAAAATTTCGCTTTGACGGAGAAATTGGACTGACAAGCTTATCTTCTGGAAAAAGTAGTGGCTACAGCGTTGAATCCGGATCCGGCTGGGATTTGGGTATAACTATCCAAGAAGATTTAATAAAAGAGTATCTTTTTGGGACGGTTAAATACGGACGGTCTCAACAAAATACAACGATCGAGAAACAGGAACAGTCCGACCTGAGTTTGGTATTTGGTTATGCGTGGAAACTAAAAGATTGGTAAGCTTGAAGAACAGCAGAAAAGACAAATTTGTCTTTATTACATTTTGATGAGGTACGTACGTTGAACAAAATGACAGTGAAGAATAAAATTCTTCAGTTATTTTTCTGTAGCTTAGCTACAACGGGCTTCGTATTGTCTTCAGGTTGTGATTTAAATCCGCTGGGTGGCACCAAATCAACAACGGGAGTCGATTTCGAACCCGGAAAACATATACCTAAATCTCATCCGCCAACGATTAGTGTGATTCCTGATTTCGTCATAGACGAAAATGATACACAAACCATCCCATTTACGATCAGTGACCCCGATACCTTCATGGTTTGTTCTCTAGTTTTCGTAAAAGCGTATTCAGCAAATAGTGCGATTATTGATCCTACGGGCTTAACTGTTGGCGGATTATATCCGAACTGTACATTAACAATTACCCCTAAAGCTTACCAATATGGAGCAACGCGAATTACTGTGGATGTTTACAATTTTTGGTTACATGCCTTTTCTCCGTTTAATCTGAACGTAATTCACATTATGTCCCCGGGTGCATTTTTGATTGTTGATGCTTCAGGAAATGATAAGTCTGTCGACGTCACTTGGCAGAACGCGGCTTACATGTTCGGAAGTGGTGCGTTCACGTCTCCGTATTATACGATTTATTATCGCCAAGTGGGTTCGGGTCTATTCACTTCGATTCCTCGCGTGACCTCACCATTTACAGTCACTGGTTTAACGAACGGCGTGGATTATGATTTCTACATCAGTGCTCATAACTCTTTGGGAAATCGCAATAGCAATACCGTGCAGGCGACACCGACAAAATATAAATTTCGTGGACCTGAGTTTATTGCGGGTTCGACGCAGTATCAAAATACTCCGGGGACTGCGACAACTTCAAAAATTATTAATTCTACCTTAGTCGGCGCATTAGCCACCGCTGATGCCAATTATCCCGCTCTGAATTATGCGGCTTCGGAAAACCCGGTGAATGGGGCATTTCCGGCGGGAACCCCAAAAGGATCTTCGCTTAAAACTCCGGATGGTAAGTATAAAGTGTACGTGAATTCGCAAGGAAATATTCTTTCAGGAGCAGAGCAATGAAAACCAAGCTGATCGGGTTTACCCCATTGAAAGCACTGCTGATCTTGCTGCTGGGCTGTTTAAGCTTTGTCGCTGAAGGTCAGCAATTAAGTTATCATGGTCGTATCGTTGATGGAGTTACAAACTTAGGTTTAGCAGGAAGTATTAATTTTCGTATCCAAGTTCGTACCGGTTTATCTGCGCCAGACAATTGTATCATGTACGAAGAAACTCAAACGAAATCTTTAGTGAATGGTGTTTTTAATATTGGTCTAAATAATGGTGCCGGTGTACGCGTCGATACCAGTGGGTATACCGTTCAGCAGATTTTCAGTAATAAAAATACTTTCGGATCTTTTGCTTTAGCCGGAGCTTCATGTAATTTGGGGGCCGCAATTGTCTACACGCCGACACCAACAGATGTTCGTCGCGTGACTATTTTATTTAATGACCCATTAACTATGTTACCAGGTGCGTGGGAGCCGTTGCCTACTCAGACGGCGACTTTTGTTCCATCGGCAATTGAATCTTTAAATGTTGGTGGTTTTCCATCAGACGCCTTACTTCGTGTTGTCAGTGGCGCGACTCCTTTTAGTGTTTCCCCTTTGAGTAATGCGCAGTACACAGAATTAATGGCTTTGATCGGTGGAACGACGTCGCAATATTTATTAGCGACAAGCCCTGCGGTTGGATTTAC